>DYEN01000322.1 GCA_020725705.1 Anaerolinea sp. | reverse complement strand
TACTTCAACGACAGCCAGCGCCAGGCGACCAAGGATGCCGGACGCATCGCCGGGCTGGATGTGCTGCGTATCATCAACGAGCCGACTGCGTCTTCGCTGGCCTATGGCCTGGACAAGAAGAACGACGAGACGATCGCGGTCTATGACCTGGGCGGCGGGACGTTCGACATCTCGATCCTCGACGTCAGCGAGGGTTTGATCGAGGTTCGCGCGACCAACGGCGATACCTTCCTGGGTGGCGATGACTTCGACGAGCGGATCATCGACTGGCTGGCGGATGAGTTCAAGAAAGAGCAGGGGATCGACCTGCGCCAGGATCGCCAGGCGCTCCAGCGTCTGAAGGAAGCCGCCGAGAACGCCAAGAAAGAGCTGTCGACCACGATGCAGGCCGAGATCAATCTGCCGTTCATCACGGCGGACGCGAGCGGCCCGAAGCATCTGAATATGACGCTGTCGCGCGCCAAGCTCGAAGACCTGGTCGGCGACCTGATCGAGCGTTCGATTGAGCCTTGCCGCCGCGCGCTTGAGGACGCGAACCTCAAGCCGGGCGACATCGACGAGGTGCTGCTGGTGGGTGGTATGACCCGTATGCCCGCCGTCCAGGAAGCGGTCAAGAAGTTCTTTGGCAAGGAGCCGAACAAGAGCGTCAACCCGGATGAAGTCGTCGCCATTGGCGCGGCGATTCAGGCGGGTGTGCTGGGTGGCGAGGTTAAGGAAGTGCTGCTGCTCGACGTCACCCCGCTGACGCTCTCGATTGAGACGCTGGGTGGCGTGGCGACGCCGATCATCGAGCGCAACACAACCATCCCGACCAAGAAGAGCCAGATCTTCAGCACCGCGTCCGACAACCAGACGCAGGTCGAGATCCATGTCGTGCAGGGCGAGCGCCCGATGGCGGCGGACAACAAGACGCTCGGCAAGTTCATCCTGGACGGTATTCCGCCCGCGCCGCGTGGCGTCCCGCAGATCGAAGTGACCTTCGACATCGACGCCAACGGTATCCTGAACGTCTCGGCGCGGGATAAGGCAACCGGCCGCGAGCAGAAGATCACCATCACGGCCAGCAGCGGTCTGACCGAGGACGAGATCAACCGGATGATCAAGGACGCCGAGCGGCACGCGGCTGAAGACGCGAAGCGCCGCGAGCAGGTGGAGCTGCGCAACCGCGCCGACAGCACGATCTTCGCCGCGGAAAAGGCGCTGCGCGAGTATGGGGATAAGGTGCCCGCGCATACGCGCTCGGACGTGGAGAGCAAGATCGAAGAAGTGCGCCAGGCGATGGACAGCAATGACAGCGATCGCATCCGGCGAACCACCGAGGCGCTGGGCCTGGCCCTGCAGCAGATCGGTGCTGCCATGTACGAGGCCGGCCCTGCCACCGGGAGCGGCACGGATGGCACGGGCGCCGGCGAGCCGACCGATGAAGACGTGATCGAAGGGGACTTCACCGAGTCGTAAGCCGGGCCGGGTTGAAGGACGGCGTGCGGTGGCGGGGCGGACGGCTCCGGCGGCTGCACGCCGTTTTTTGCATCCTGTGGTTCTCGTCAAAGGGCGCGCCTGCCCCAAATGGTGCTTGTGCTCTTGCCGCGGTGGGATAAAATCGGTCGGTTATGGGGAAGCTGATTCATGGAACAGACGATGCCACGAGACTACTATGAGGTGCTCGGTGTGCCGCGCAATGCCTCGCAAGACGAGATCAAGCGAGCATTCCGCCGGCTTGCACGCCAGTACCATCCGGATGTCAGCACCGAAAAGGACGCCGAGGAACGCTTTAAGGAGATCAACGAGGCGTACCGCGTTCTCAGCGACAACGAGAAGCGCGCTGCCTACGATCGATTCGGGCACGCAGGCGTGAGCGGCGGCATGGGTGGCTTTGGTGGCTTCGGCGCGACGGGTTTCCCCGGTTTCGACGAGATCTTCGAGGAATTCTTCGGCGGGTTCGGCGCGTCGGCGCGGCGCCGCCAGCGTTCGGGGCCGGTTCAGGGCCGCGACCTGCGCTATGACCTGACGATCGATTTCAACCAGGCAGTCTTTGGTGCCGAGGTCGATATCGAAGTCACCCGGCGCGATACCTGTCCGGACTGCCGCGGGACCGGCGCGGCGCCCGGCACGCAGCCTCGCCGCTGCCCGGATTGCCACGGGACGGGCCAGCTCCGCCAGGTTCGCCAGACCTTCCTGGGGAGTATGGTCAACATCGTGGACTGCGGGCGCTGCTCCGGCACGGGCGAGGTGATCGACACACCTTGCCGGGAGTGTGGGGGTAGCGGTGTCGTGCAGCGGGCGCGCAAGCTCACGGTGACGATTCCGCCGGGCGTGGACGACGGGACGCAGATCCGCCTGGCCGGCGAGGGCGAGCCGGGCCTGCGCGGTGGACCGCCCGGCGATCTGTACGTCGTGCTGCGCGTCAAGCCGCACGAGTTCTTCAAGCGCCGCAACAGCGATATCGTGCTGGAAGTGTCGATCAACGTCGCGCAGGCCGCGCTGGGCGATACGATCAGGGTCCCGACCGTGGACGGCGAGGAAGAGGTTCAGGTGCCCGCCGGCACACAGTCCGGCAAGATCATCCGGATGCGCGGCAAAGGCGTGCCCAAGCTGCGGCGCGATGGGACGACATCCGGGCGCGGCGACCAGTTGCTGATCCTGACGGTCGAGACGCCGACCAAGCTGACCAAAGAGCAGCGCGAGCTGTTTGAGAAGCTGGCCAAGACGCTGGGGAATGAGGTCGTCCCGCAGAAGTCGGGGCGGGGCTTCATGGATCGTGTCGCCGATTTCTTCGCCGGGAATTAGCCTGCCGCGGGCGGTCCCATGCTGGCGCGGCGCACTCTGGCAGATAGGAAATGGGCAACCCGACGGTTGCCCATTTCCCTTGCGCGTATCACTTTGAGGAGGAGGACGGGGCCTGTGGTCACGATGGGGCTACGATTGACTGGTTCAGCACGCGTTGTTGAGACCCCGTCTACATTTTTAGGATAGCGTTTAAACATTACAAATTACATTACAATGAAAAAAATCAAGTTAATCTTTCTTTTATATCAAACATCCATTCTGTTTTCAGCACCGCCAGGAAGGACGGCAGACCGATGGACTGGATCGAAGTCTCGCTTGAGGTAGACGGCGAGGCCGCCGAAGCGGTGGCCGACCTGCTGCAGCGTTACGGTCATCAGGGCGTGGCGATCGAGCAGGCGGGCTTCCCCATCGAGGTCTGGCCGGACGAGGTTCCCCCCGCGGATCGCCTGATCGTGCGCGCCTACTTCCCCGACGATGAGCGCGCCGGAGAAGCCCGCCAGAAGCTGCGCGAGGCGCTCTACTACATGAGCCGGCTGTACCCCATCCCGGAACCGGCGTTTCGCGTGGTGCGCGAGGAAGACTGGGCCGATGCCTGGAAAGCGCACTATCACCCCGTGCGGCTGGGGCGGCGCCTGGTGATCCGCCCAGCCTGGGCCGAGCTGCCCGACCTGCGCCCCGATGACGTGGTGCTGGTGATGGATCCGGGCATGGCCTTTGGGACCGGCACGCACCCCACCACGCAGCTTTGCCTGATCGCGCTGGAAGAGCTGCTCGAAGGGTGGCCGGCGGTTGATGTGCTTGATCTCGGCTCGGGGTCGGGCATTTTGGGCATTGCGGCGCTGAAGCTGGGCGCGCGGCGCGTGCTGGCGCTGGATACAGACCCGATCGCCGTGACGGCCACGCTGGACAACGCCGCACTGAACGGCGTCGCCGACCGTCTCACGGCTCAGCACGGCAGCCTCGAAACGCTGCATTCGTCCGCGCGGCATTTCGATCTGGCGCTGGTCAACATTCTGGCGAGGGTGATCGTCGCGTTGTGCGACCAGGGGCTGGGGCGCGTGTTGCGCCCTGGCGGTGTGGGGCTGTTCAGCGGGATCATCGACGAGCAGGCCGATGAGGTCGAGGCGGCGCTGCGCCGTACCGGGTTAGAGCCGGTGGGTCGTCGCACGCTGGGCGACTGGGTGGTAATTGAAGCCCGCAAGCCGCAAGGGTAGCCCGCCGGGCACGTTCCGGAGTTGGAACAGGTGCGGGCGAGTGTGCGATCACCCGCCCGCGTTGCGTTCCGAGCCTCAGATCACGAAGTCCGGTTCAAGCTGCGCTTTGCGCCGGCCATCGCTCTCGCCGCGTCCGTTGGCGTGGATCGCGCCTTCGACCTCATCCAGCCGCTGCAAGATCTGATCCAGCCGCGCCGAGATCACATCCGGCAGCACGTTGTGATCCAGGTCGGGCCGGTGCTCGCTGGGCTGCGGGCCGGGCCGATGGATGGGCTTGCCAGGGATACCAACCACGACCATATCGGGTCCTACATCTTTCACCACAACCGCGTTTGCTCCTATTCGTGTGTTGCGACCAATCGTAATCGCGCCGAGCACTTTTGCCCCGGCGCCTACCACGACGCCATCTTCGAGCGTGGGATGGCGCTTGCCGCGCGCCAGACTGACACCGCCGAGCGTCACCCCATGGTAGAGCGTGACGTTGGCGCCGATCTCCGCCGTCTCGCCGATCACAACGCCCATGCCGTGATCGATGAACAGGTTGGGGCCGATCTTCGCCCCCGGATGGATCTCGATGCCGGTCAGAAAGCGCGCAAACTGCGACACCCAGCGCGCCAGCAGCCGGAGCCGCCAGTTCCACAGGCGGTGCGCGACGCGGTACATCCACACCGCGTGCAGCCCGCTGTACGACGTCAGCACTTCGAACCAGTGGCGCGCTGCCGGGTCGCGTTCCAGGACACACCGCACATCTTCGCGAATCCTCGTGAACATCCTCGCTCCTCCTCGTCGCCCTCCGGGCCGACACGCGCGCACCGGCGGCTTACACCTCCAGATCGGCAAAGAGCGCCGTCGACAGATAGCGCTCGCCGAAGGAAGGGATGATGACCACAATCATCTTGCCGGCGTTCTCGGGCCGGTGGGCTACCTGAAGCGCCGCCCAGGTGGCCGCGCCGGACGAGATGCCGACCAGCAGCCCTTCCTCGCGCGCCATACGCCGGGCCGTCTGCATCGCGTCGTCGCCCTCGACAGTGATAATTTCGTCGTAGATCGACGTGTTCAACACGGCCGGCACGAAGCCCGCACCGATTCCCTGAATGGGGTGTGGCCCTTTCTGCCCGCCGGACAGCACCGGCGAGGCCGCCGGCTCGACCGCGATCATCTGCACCGAGGG
>DYEN01000321.1 GCA_020725705.1 Anaerolinea sp. | reverse complement strand
GTCACCCTGCTGATCGTGGACCAGCGCCCCAGCGGGATCGACGAAGAAGTGATGAGCCAGATCGGGACGCGCGTCACCGCCCTGCTCGACAACGAGCGCGACATCGCCGCCGTGCTGACCGGCATCAGCGGCGCAGGCGGCCTGCGCGAGGTCCTGGCACGGCTCGACACGCGCCAGCAGGCGATCATTATGGGGCACGCGGTGCCGATGCCGGTCGTGGTCAAGACGCGCACCTACGACACCGAGTTCTACGCGGCGGTGACAGCCGCCGGCCTGCCTGCCGGCGCCGTCGCCGACACCAAGATCAAGACCGACGCCGACCGCGCCCGCGACCGGGACTCGCGGCGCATCCGCTAACAGCACGGGGCCACTTCCGGGACGGTGTCGCACCACATCGCGGACCTGCACCACTGGGTAAGCGCGTAAGAAATCCATAAAATCGCTATAGACGAGCAACCCGCGTCTACTCTGCGCGTACAGACTAGCAGGAAGACCAAACCGAATGTGGATTAGATAAGGCGAGGACACCGATGACCGAGAATAACACGTCACCGACGCCCGAAGAGATGGGCGCCAAGCTGGACGAAGAGATCAAGGAAACCGTGCAGGACTGGGCCGAGAACCCTCAGAACACCGACTTCGACGACCTGGACAGGCGCCTGGACGCCAAAGTGCGCCGCACGATCGCCGGCTGGGTCGGCGCCGACGAAAACGCGGACTGGAAAGAGATCGGCCTGAAGGCGGATGCCAACACGCGCAAGGCGATCGCCAGCTGGGTGGGCACCGATGAGACCGCCGACTGGCCGACGATCACCGGCAAGGTGGAAAACCGCATCCGCCTCAACATCGCCTCGCTGGTGCACGCCGAGCCGAAAGCCGAGCCGGGCGCCGAGGCAAGCTGGGCCGACATCGGCACCAAGGTTGAGAGCGATGTGCGCTCGTGGGTGGCCGGGCTGGTCGGAACGTCGCACGACGCCGACTGGCGCACGATCTCCAACCAGGTGACCGCCAAGGTCAAAGACGCGTTTGAAAAGCTGCGCCACACCGAGAAGAAGACGGACGACAGCGACGTGCGCCGGGCCGCGCAGCGCATCTCGATCGAGGGCGAGGAAACCAGCAGCCAGAACCCGCCCCCCGCCTCGCCGGTTGACCCGGCCGGGCAGATCGAGTAATCATACATCCAGCCAGGCCGCACGCACCCACACATCGACTCCCCCGGCCCGGCTTTGCCCGCCGTCGGGGGAGTTTTGCTGCCTGCACCGGGCGCGGCGCCGGCCTGCGTTTCGCCGCTTCTGTCCTGCGAAGGAGACCTCATGGACCTGTCCGAATGGGTTTTGATCATCGCGCCACTGGCCCTGATCCAGATCGGGCTGGCGGTCTACGCGCTCTACGACATCTACAAGCGCGGCGGGGCACGCCCACCCCTGCCGACCTGGGTTTGGGTCATCATTGTGGCCTTCGGGCAGTTCTGGGGGCCGCTTGTCTATTTCTTCCTTGGCCGCCGAGAGGACGTCTAGCCTATGACCGGCACGGCAATTGAGATCCGCGGCCTGACCAAACGCTTCGGGAATTTCACCGCGCTCAAGGGGTTCGATCTCACCGTTCCGCGCGGCGCGATCTTCGGCTTCCTGGGGCCAAACGGCGCGGGCAAGACCACCACGCTGCGCATTATGACCGGGCTGGCGCGCGCGACCGGTGGCGAGGTGGTGATCGAAGGTGTGCGCGTCGGCAGCGGGCAGCGCCCGCCAATCGGCTACCTGCCGGACACACCCAGCTTCTATAACTGGATGACGGCGTCTGAGTTCCTGCGGTACATCGCCGATCTGCATGGCCTGGTCGACCCGCCCATCGCCGCGCTGCTGGAGCGCGTCGGCCTGGGCGACACGGGCAAGCGCAAGATCGGCGGCTTTTCGCGCGGGATGAAGCAGCGGCTGGGGCTGGCCCAGGCGCTGCTGCCGCGACCTGCCGTGCTGCTACTCGACGAACCGGCCTCGGCCCTGGACCCGGCCGGGCGCAAGGAAGTGCTGGACATCATGAGCGACCTGCGCGGCGAGCTGACCGTCTTCTTCTCCACACACATCCTCAACGATGCCGAGCGCATCTGCGACGCCGTCGGCATCCTGCACGAAGGCGAGTTGCTGCTCCAGGCGCAGCGCGACGAGCTGCTCGCGCGCTTTGCGCAGCCGATCTTCGAGATCGATGTCGCGCCGGACGACGCGCCGGGTCTGGCGGCGCTGGCCGAGCAGGTCCGGGCGCAGCCCTGGGCCGAGCGGGTCGATCAGGACGGCGCGCGCCTGCGCGTCAGCGTCCGCGACGTGCCGGCTGCGCGGCAGGCGCTGCTGCCGATGCTGGCGGGCCGCGCCGTGCACCGTGTCGAGATGGTCGGCGCGACGCTGGAAGACGTCTTCCTGCGGCTGACGAACAACAAAACCGGCGCGACCAGCGCCGCCGGGAGGGTGGCGTGATGCGCGTCTTCATGGTGCAGTTGCGCAAGGAACTGCGCGAGCAGTGGCGCACGCGCAAGATGCTGATCGTGGTGGTGGTGCTGCTCGCGTTCGGGCTGATGTCGCCGGTGTTCGCCAAGATCACGCCCGACCTGCTCAAGTCCCTGGGCGAAAGCCAGGTGGGCGGGGTGCAGATCATCATCCCCGAGCCGACCACCCGTGACGCGAACGATCAGTTCGTCAAGAACACGACGCAGTTCGGGCTGCTGCTGGCCGTGCTGGTCGGCTTCGGCGCGATTGTCGGGGAGCGCGAGCGGGGCCAGCTTGCCCTGATCTTCCCACACCCGCTGCCGCGCCGGACCTTCGTGCTGGCGAAGTTCGCCGCGCTGGCGATCCTGTTCGGTGTGGCGCTGCTGCTCGGCGCCGCTGCCGATTACCTCTACACCGTGCTTCTGTTCGACGCCCCGCCGGCCGGCGGCTTTCTGGCGATGGTCGCGCTGCTGTATGTATGGCTGCTCTGCCTGCTGGCGCTCACGCTGCTGGCGAGCGCCCTGGGCCGCAACATGACGGCGGCGGGCGGGATCGCGTTCGGGCTGGTGCTGCTGGCATCACTGGTGGGGATGGTCACGCGGCTGGCGCCCGGCGCGCTGACCGAATGGGGCCGCGCCCTCGCCAACGAGGGAGATGCTCCGGCGCGCTGGGGCGCGCTGGCCGTCGCGCTGGCGATCACCGGCCTGGCAGTCGCGGCCAGCGTGTTGATTCTGGAGCGCCAGGAGATCGAATAGCACCGCCGGCCTCACGCCGACCGGGCCGGATCGGGACCCGGCCCGGTTAGCATGGAGCGTGTCGGTGTATCAGATTGTGGCTGGCTAATCCCAGTTTTTGAGCAGCTTCAGCGTCTCTTCCAAATGGCCCTGCTCGTCGCGCACCATATCCTCAAGCTGCACGACCAGCGCCTTGTCACCGAACTCTTCGGCCATCTGGGCGCGTTTGGTGTATCCGGCAACGGCTTTCTTCTCCGCCTCGGCGATGGCTTGCAGCATCTCGCGGGCCGTGTCCGCTTTCGGCACGGCGACCGGCTCGGTCGTCGGCTCGCCGCCCAGCGCGACGATCTTGTCCGCCAGGAACTGCGCGTGCATCAGCTCATCGGTGATTTCGGTTTGCATGAACTGGACGAGTTGCGGGCGCCACGGGCCGCTGACTTTCGCCGAGTAGACGGTGTACATGATGACCGCCTGGAGTTCATTCGCCAGGTCTTCATTGAGCGCATTGACCAGTGTTTGCTTGTCCACGATAGCCCCTTTCCTTCAGCCTCAGTAAGCGAGTCTGCGAAATGACTATCCAGATTGTAGCCCAATTCTGCGCCGGTTGTGAACCGGCCTGTGTGCACCCGCTTTCGTCCCTCACTGCCGTGCGCTACAATTACCCCGTCTCCGACACAAGCGGGAGCAGGCCGAGTGCGTATCACCAACCATGATCTTGAGACGATCAAAACCATCGCGCGGATGGCAGCTTCGCTCTGCCAGGCAATCCAGGCCGAGCTGGTCGATCCGGCCCAGAAAGACGGCCGCGAGCCGGTGACCATCGCCGATTATGCGTCGCAGGCGCTGATCGGGAACGCGCTCGCCGAGAACTATCCCGACGACGCCGTGCTGGCCGAAGAACGCTCCGAAGAGTTCATGCTGCTGCTGGACGACCGGCAGCGCGCGCTGGTTCAACGCTATGTCACCGACGCCGTAGGCGGCTATGTATTCGAAGAGCAGATCTGCGCCTGGCTGGACTATGGCAAGCAAAAGACCGCCACCCGCACGTGGGTGATCGACCCCATCGACGGCACCAAAGGGTTTCTTGGGCGGCGGCATTACTGCGTGGCGATCGGGCTGCTGGTCGACGAGCGGCCCGTGCTCGGCGTCCTGGCGTCGCCCGGATTCTACAGCGATGATCCCAACCCGCCGGACGACCCCGGCGCGCTGATCTATGCGCGGCAGGGCGGCGGGGCCTATCTGGAGCCGCTGTTCGGCGGCCCACCCCAGCCGATCCATGTTTCTTCGCAGCTTGAGCCGGCGCGCGCCATGCTGCTGACCAGCTATGAGGCAGAGCATGTCGACCGGAGTTTTCTGGATCGCGTCCGGCGGGCGCTGGGGCGCGGACCGGACTCGCCTGAGCGCCAGATCGACAGCCAGGACAAACACGCCATGATCGCCGCCGGGATCGGCGATATCTTTGTGCGGCTGGCCCCAGAGCCGGGCTACCGCGAGAAAGCCTGGGATCACGTCGCCGGCCACGCCATCGTCGAAGAGGCAGGCGGGCGCATCACCGACATCCTGGGCCGCCCGCTCGACTTCAGCACCGGGCGCCGCCTGCTCAACAACCGCGGCGTGGTGGTCACCAACCGCTATCTGCACGATGCCGTGCTGGCCGCGATCCGCATCAGCCGGTCGTCGCGCCGCCGCGATGAAAGCCAATCGCCGGGGGATAACACCGAACGATGAATGAACCGATCCGCGTGTTGCATTTCGCCGACGTGCACATTGGCATGGAGAACTACGGTCGGACCGATCCGCGCACCGGCCTTAGCTCGCGCGTGGTGGACTTCCTGCGCCGCATGGACGAGATGGTGGAGTTCGCCCGCACGCACGAAGTCGACCTGGTGATCTTCGCCGGGGACGCGTTCAAATCGCGCAGTCCGTCGCCCACCTTCCAGCGCGAGTTCGCCTATCGGGTGCAGGACCTGGCGGCAATGGCGCCGGTTGTGCTGCTGGTGGGCAACCACGACCTGCCGACCATCGAGCAGCGCGCGTCCAGCATCGAGATCTACGAGACGCTCAACGTGCCCAACACTCTGCTCGGGCGCGACTACGCCGTGCACAAGCTTCACACCCGG
>DYEN01000320.1 GCA_020725705.1 Anaerolinea sp. | reverse complement strand
GGAAAGTGCCAGCCGTGGCGCACGGCGACCCGCTCCAGCCCGCTGATGAACGCCCGCGCGTTGGGCAGATCGTGGCGCGCGCCTTGCTGCAAGAGTTCCTGCAAGCCGTGGCTGAGCGTTGGCTCCACGCCGAAATCCAGATGGTTGACATCCTTGTAACGCTCCTCGACCTCGGCCTGCGAGGCGGGCTGCGGCATCAGCGTGTTTTTCTGCGGCAGAAGGCCGGTGAAGATGGGATAGAGAACCCCAACGCACAGATTGTGCACGTCCTGGGCGATCGACTGATCGAGGGTGTGGGTGCCGGTCTCGAGCAGCCGCGAGCTGTTGAAATCGATGATGCGCAGCGTCGTGCCGTCCCAATAGACGTGTTCCAGCTTGTGGTCGAGATACACGATCCGCTGCTGGTGGGCGGCATGAAGAAAGGCCCCGAACTGCAACGCCAAGTCGATGCCCTCTTCGGTCGGCAGGCGACGGCGCCCGTTCGAACCGCTGGGCTTCATGACGTAGAACAGATTGTTCTGGCGCGGCAGCAGCTCGAGCGCCAGATAGGGCCGCCAGCCTTTGGCGATGCAGGGATAGAGCTGCTCGCGGAAGGCGGCGACGTTTGTGCCCAGCGACAAAATCTCGCCCCCGTCGGGCCGCTCGGGACGCGACGAAATATACCCGCAGTCGTAAAACCGCACGGCGGCGGGGCTGTCTTTCAAGCGCACAAGCAGATCGGCTTCGTTGACGAAGGCGCGGGCTTCCCAGCGCGGGCCGCCGTCCGGCGCGAAGTGCTCCGGGCGCATAACCTTGAAGGCCACCAACTGGCCCGTCTGACGGTCTTCCGCCTCAAGCACGCGCGCGTAATGGCCCGGCGCGAACGTGTCGATGTAGTTGCCGAGCGCGTAGCGCGTTTCCAATGCCACTTCCAATACAGCCATCATTCACCCTTCTTACTGTCCAACACTCTCGATCGGCGGGCGTGTTATGGGAGATTGCTGCGCGGGCTGAACTCCACCTCGAACGCGCTCACCTGGACGACGGTGTTGCGCCCGCTGGCGACCAGTACCAGCGAGATCGGCGCGCCCTCTGGAAAGACGACCACCGAATCGCCGAGCAGCCGGTCATTGATGTAGAACCCCAGCGTGTTTGCATTGACGCGACGCAGCGACAGCTCAATCTGCGGGTCGTTGAGCGGCGCCTCGCTGCGCGCGCGGAAGGTCCCGTTCTGGTTCATGCCCATCGCGATCAGGGCGGGTTCTTT
>DYEN01000319.1 GCA_020725705.1 Anaerolinea sp. | reverse complement strand
GCTTTGAAACGCTGGCCCAGGTGTTGACGTATCTGAAGCTGTGTGTGCACTCGGCCATCGCGCAGTATATGCGCAAAGAACAGGCCGTGCACCTGACGGAGCTGGATGCCGACACAGCCTGGGACAACGGCAAGGCCATCGGCGATGACCTGCAGGCGGCTGAGCTGTGGGATCACATCTGCGACCTGCTGCCTCACGACGACGACCGGCTGCTGGCACGCTGTGTGTTTGTGCAGGCGCTCAAACCGGCACAGATCGCGCGCGGTCACCCCGATCGATGGACGACGGCGCGCGAGGTCTCGGTTGCGCTTCAGCGCATCCGCCGCCACCTGCGCAAAGATCCTCTGCTGCGCCGCTACGCGGGTATCACAACGGCGGATCCCTCATAGGTGCTGTGATAAACTTCACCTGCTAACATTTAGTCAGTCAGATGCACAACGCCAAAACGGATTAGAAGGCTTGCCATGACCTGCCAATCGCCTCCCCCGCTGTCGGATGACGAAATCAGCGCGGCTCTGGCCGGGACCGCCGAGGATGAGGTTTTCCGCCACATTGCAGCATGTTCCTACTGCGCCCGCCGTGTCGAGGCGGCGCGCCGGATCGAGGCGGCCCTCTCGGGCCGGCTCTTCCGTTGGGACTGCCCAGACGCCCGGATGCTGGGCGAGTATCACCTCAAGCTGCTCAGTGAGGGCGACGCCCGGTGGGTTGGCGAGCATGTGGCCGCGTGCGAGAGCTGCCAGGCGGAGCTGGCAGACTTGGCCGCTTTTCTCGAGCGCACGGAGTCGGAGCCGGCACCACAGGCGCCCCACAACACCCATAGCGCACGCAGTCTGGTCCACTTGCTGACGTCCCGCGCGATTCTGGGACGGGTGCTTCCCCCCCAGGTACAGCCCGCCCTGCGCGGCGCATCGGAAAACCCGATCGTCGTTGAAGCAGGGGGAATCACGCTGTTCCTGAAGGTTGAACCCGGCGCGGGGCGTCCGGCCTTGCTGGGGCAGCTTGCCGGCAGCGATCTCGGTGTCTGGCATGGGGCGCTGATCCAGCTCTGGCAAGACGGCACGCTGCGCGCCACCGCCGAGGT
>DYEN01000022.1 GCA_020725705.1 Anaerolinea sp. | reverse complement strand
CGTCGCGCCCATGCGCATCGCCTGGAGCGCCTGCACCGCCGAGAAAACCAGCGTCAAGTTGACGCGCACGCCGTGCTCGGCCAGCAAGGGGATGGCGCGGAAGCCCGGCTCGGTGGCCGGCAGCTTGATCAGGAAGTTGGGCGAGAGCGCCGCCAGCCGCAGCCCCTCGTCCACCATCGCCCGGTGATCGGTGTGGTGCGGGTTGACCTCAACCGAGACGGTGCGCTCGGTCCCCTCGACCAGCCGGGCGATCTCGCGCAGCACCGCCAGAAACGGCTTGCCCGACGCCTGCACGTGGCGTGGATTGGTCGTCACCCCCTCAAAGCCCCACACGTCGAACGCGTGCGCGATCTCGTCCACAATCGCGCTATCCAGAAAGAATTTCATGGCTCGTTATCCTCGATCTCGGTCTCAAGCGGTGGGCGACACGCGCCAGGCTAGAGCAGCCCGCCGCTCAGGTTGAGAACCATCAGCTTCATCTCGGTCATCTCTTCGATGGCGTAGCGCGGGCCTTCGCGCCCCACGCCCGACCCCTTGACCCCGCCGTAGGGCATCTGGTCCACGCGGAAGGTCGAGACGTCGTTAATTTGCAGCCCGCCAACCTCGATCTCTTCGAAGGCCTGCATGATGCGGTTGACGTTCTGCGTGAACAGGCCGGACTGCAAGCCGTAGTCGGTGTCGTTCGCCAGCCGGATCGCCTCGTCGAACGTGTCGTAGGGTGTGACGGTGATCACCGGGGCGAAGATTTCCTCGCGGTTGACGCGCATGGCGGGGGTTGTGTTGCCGAGAACGGTTGGCCGGAACAGACGCCCCTCGCACGTGCCGCCCAACAAGACCTGCGCGCCCTGATCGATGGCCTCGCGCACGCGCGCCATCGCCTCGTCTGCCGCGCCCTGGTCGATCATAGGGCCGACGTCGGTGTCCGGGTCGCGCGGGTCGCCCGTCTTAAGCTGGCTGATGCGGTCGAGCAGCAGTTCCAGCGCCTGGTTGTAGATGGGGCGGTGAAGCAGCACGCGCTGCACCGCGATGCAGTTCTGGCCGGCGTTGGTGAAGCCGCCCACCGCGATCCGGCCGGCGGCGTAGTCGAGATTAGCGTCCTCGTGCACGATCGCCGCTGCGTTACCGCCCAGTTCCAGCCCGACGCGCTTGCGCCCCGCGATGTTCTTGAGGTGCCAGCCGACCTCGCTGCTGCCGGTGAAGGTGAAGAAGCGGATGCGCGGGTCTGCCACCAGCTTTTCGGCTTTGGCACCCCGGCAGATTACCACGCTCAGCGCTTCGGGCGGGTAGCCTGCCTCAAGCGTCATCTCGGCCAGCAGCAGTGCAGAGAGCGGCGTGGCCGAGGCAGGCTTGAGGATAAACGAGTTCCCGGCGGCGATGGCGGGCGCCAGCTTGTGGCAGGCCAGGTTGAGCGGGTAGTTGAAGGGCGCGATGCCCAGCACCGGGCCAAGCGGCAACCGCTGCACAAAACCCTGCCGCCGCTCGCCTGCTTCGGTCCAGTCCAGGGAGATGATCTCGCCGTGGATGCGCTTGGCTTCCTCGGCGGCGACGCGCACCGTCTCCATGGCGCGCGCCACCTCGCCCACAGCGACCTTGCGCGCCTTGCCGCCTTCCAGGATCAGCGTCTCG
>DYEN01000318.1 GCA_020725705.1 Anaerolinea sp. | reverse complement strand
TCTGGGCGGCATATCAGCGCAGCGTCAGCCTGGGCGGGGGGCGCAAAGTTTCGCGCCTGGCGGGGCGCAACCCGGAGAACGGCGACAACGGCGAGGAAGCGAATTCCTAGCCAAGCAAGAGGTGAAAATTGTTCATAGTTTTTTGATTTTTTCCTTCATTTGCTCTATTCTTAACAAGCGCGTGCGCGTGTGTTCAGGGGCGCCTGGCACGCTGCTCTCCGCGTTTTATGAGGATCAGCGACATTCTTTCTTATCAGCAGCGATTAGCTTCCACACCATGCATTCCCAGGCCGCGAGGAGAACAGAATCTATGGCGGAAATGACCAGCGACATCACGAAGGGACTGCTCGAGCAGATTGAGAGCTTCGCGCGCGAGCGCCGGGCCGTCGATGTTGGCACGGTGGTTGAGGTGGGCGACGGCATTGCGCGCGTCGTCGGGCTGGAAAAAGTGCGCGCGCAGGAGCTTGTCGAGTTCGAAAACGGCACCCTGGGGATGGCGTTCAACCTCGAGATCGATAACGTCGGTGTGATCATCATGGGCGATTACATCGACATCAACGAGGGCGACGAGGTGCGCGGCACGGGGCGCGTGGCCTCGGTACCGGTGGGCGATGCGCTGGTGGGGCGCGTGGTGGACGCGCTGGGCCGGCCGGTGGATGGCAAGGGGCCGATCAAGGCGGACACCGTTTTTCCCGTCGAGCGCATCGCGCCGGGCGTGATCGAGCGCCAGAACGTGACCCGCCCGGTCCAGACCGGTATCCGCGCGATTGACGCCATGTTCCCGATTGGCCGCGGGCAGCGCGAGCTGATCATTGGTGACCGGCAGACCGGCAAGACCGCGATCGCGCTGGACACGATCATCAACCAGAAAGACCAGAACATGATCTGCATCTACGTCGCCATCGGGCAGAAGCGCGCGCAGGTGGCCCGCGTTGTGGCGACGCTTGAGGAATACGGCGCGATGGAGCACACCATCGTGGTCGTCGCGTCGGCGTCGGACCCGGCGGCGCTCCAGTACATCGCGCCGTATGCCGGGACGGCTATGGGCGAGTACTTCATGGAGTCAGGCCGCGACGCGCTGATCATCTACGACGACCTGTCCAAGCACGCCTGGGCCTATCGTCAGGTGTCGCTGTTGCTGCGCCGCCCGCCGGGGCGCGAGGCGTATCCGGGCGACGTGTTCTATCTGCACAGCCGCCTGCTGGAGCGCTCGGCGCAGCTTTCCGCCGAGCGGGGCGGGGGCAGCCTGACCGCGCTGCCGATTATCGAGACGCTGCTCGGCGATGTGTCCGCGTATATCCCGACCAACGTGATCTCGATCACCGACGGGCAGATCTACC
>DYEN01000317.1 GCA_020725705.1 Anaerolinea sp. | reverse complement strand
GCATCCGAATCCCCCTCCTGCCCGTAAGGGCATTACGACGCACGGAACACACAGGCTGACCGCAGACAAGGCAGAGCGCGGCATCTGACCGCGCTCGCGAGGGGGCTTCCTTTTTGACAGTAATTCAAATATACTTAGAGCATATCTCTAATAATGAAAGCATAGATGCTCCGGGAGACCGCCCATGCTCACCACCGCCCCCATCGCCCCGATGCTCCCTGTCGCCAGCCTGGAGCGCGCCCGCCGCTTCTACGAGGATCAGCTTGGTCTGCTGCTGGTCGAGGAACTGTCCGGCGGGGATTCGTTGATGTTTGAGTGCGGCGAAGGCACGCTGCTCGGCATCTACCAGCGTGCCGCGCCCAACCGCGCCGATCACACCGCCGCCATCTGGATCGTGGACGATGTGCAGGACACCGTTCGCCGCCTGGCCGGCAACGGCATCCGGTTCGAGCAGTACGACCTGCCCGGCCTGCACACCGACGATCTGGGCATCGCCGATCTGGGCAACGAGTGGGCCGCCTGGTTCAAAGACCCCGACGGCAATACGCTCGGGATCGTCCAGTTCGTCTAGAGAGTGTTTTCCCCTCACCCCAAACCCTTCTTCCCCTGCGACTGCTCGTGGGGCGAGGGGTTTTGAGCCGCCCTGCGCCGCCTGCACCGAGGGCCGGGGGTTGAGGGGCCTGGCCGCTTCAGCCCCGCTTTGCCTGCACCCTTTCCGGCCCGTCGTGCGTATACACACAACAGACCGATCCGGTCCGGCCGGGCGGGCACGCAGAGACTGCACCGCTGGCGAAGACTTCCGCAGCATGCAATCTGAAAATCTGGAGTTGAGGGTATGTCGACCAACAACCGGAACCGCGTCGTTGTGCGCACCGAGGACCTGCGTAAAGACCTGAAGATGGGAGAGGTGACCGTCCACGCGGTGCGGGGCGTGTCACTCGAGGTCATGGCGGGCGAATTTCTGGGCATTATCGGCCCGTCGGGCAGCGGCAAATCGACGCTGCTCGGTCTGATCGGCGGGCTGGACACCCCTACCAGCGGGCGCGTGTACATCGACGGCGAGGATATCACCGATCTGAGCGAGCGCGCCCTGACGCGCGTCCGCAACGAGAAGATCGGCTTTGTGTTCCAGTTCTTCAACCTGGTGCCCACGCTCACCGCGCTGGAGAACGTCGCGCTGCCGGTGCAATTTGCGCGCAACCGCCAGTTCAACCCCACCCGCCGCGCCAAGGAACTGCTGGAGATGCTGGGCCTGGGCGACCGGATGCATCATCGCCCGTCGCAGCTTTCGGGCGGGCAGCAGCAGCGCGTCGCGCTGGCGCGGGCGCTGGCGAACAATCCGCCGTTGTTGCTCTGCGACGAGCCGACCGGCAACCTGGACAGCGAATCGAGCGACGTCGTGATGCGCGCGCTGCGCACCGTCCAGGAACAGATGAACACCACCGTCATCGTGGTCACGCACAACATGGACGTGGCCGCCCAGATGGACCGCCTGATCACGCTGGTGGACGGGCACATCGCGGAAGACATCGACGCGCGCTCGACCGCTCAGATGGAAGCGATCCGCCTGCTGCGCGAGAAGCGCAAGACCGGCGAACTGCCCGCCGTGGTCGTGACGAACGAGTAGGTGCGCGATGATCGAGAAGCTTCGTTTCTACCTGCGTCACTCGCTCAACGACCTGCGCGTCAACGGCCAGCGCACGCTGTTCGCGCTGCTGTGCATCGCGGCGGGTGTGGCGGCCATCGTCAGCCTGCAAACACTCGGCGTGATGATCGAGGATACGCTGACCGGCAGCGTGCAGGAAAGCAACCGGGGCGACATTCGCCTGACGCCGAGCGGCAGCCGCGCCGAGCAGCAGCGCGGTGTCGAGGACGGCAATCTGATTCCGGGCGACGATTTTACAGAGAGCAAATTCTCGCTGCAGATGGTCGAGCAGGTGCGGCAATGGCTCGACGAGCGCTTCGACGGCCAGGCCGCCGTCACCTATCGCCAGCCGATGGACAGCCTGGTGTCGGGCGTTTCGGTCACCATTCCGGGCAAGGGCAACAAGCCCTTTGTCGCGGGTATCGTCGTCGAGGCCGAGGTCTACCCCTTCTATGGCGAGGTGACAGCTGCGGACGGGACGCCGCTCGCCGCGCTGATCAACGCGCCGACCGACGTCGTGTTCAGCGAGAACCTGGCCGACGAACTGGGCGCCGAGATCGGCGACGCGGTGCAGATCAGCGGCGCCAGCGAAACCTTCACCCTGCGGGGGATCGTGCCGACCGCAGCAGAAGGCGGTTTTGAGAACGTCATCGGCGCGTTGCTCGGTTACTACTATCTGGATGTCAGCGCCGTCCCGCTGTTTACCGATCTCAAGCCGGGCGCCAGCACGATCTACATCCGGCTCCCGGACGCTGATCAGGCCGACCAGACGGCCAGCCGTCTGCGCGTCGCCTTCCCCTATGTCAACCCGATCACCACCACGCAGGTCCGCGAGCAAAACTCGCAGATCGCGGACGCCGTAAACGAGCTGGTTGTGGTCATGGGCCTGGTGTCGCTGCTCATCGGCGGGATCGGGATCGTGAACACGATGCTGGTTGTCGTCAGCCGCCGCACCACCGAGATCGCGGTGCTGAAGACGGTCGGGCTGGAAGGCGAGCAGATCACGCTTCTGTTCCTGATCGAAGCCGTACTGATGGGCTTCGTCGGGAGCCTGCTGGGTGTGCTGCTCGGCTGGGGCGCGACTTTTCTGCTCAAAGGCGGCGCCGAGGCTTTTCTGGCGCGGGAGCTGACCTTCCGCATCACGTCCGGCCCGGCGATCACCGGCATCATCGTCGGCCTGGTGGTGACGGCGATCTTCGGCTTCCTGCCGACGCTCGCCGCCGGGCAGGTCCGCCCGAACCTGGTGTTGCGCCCAAGTGACACGGTGGTGCCGCGTGCCGGGCGGCTGCGCTCGTTCGTCGCGGTGCTGGTCGTCATGCTGGCGCTGAGCGCCGTCGCGCAGGGGTTAATTGGCGATCTGTTCGACACCGGGCCGACGCTGGGCGAGGTGCTCGACGACGCCGGAGCCGCCCAGAGCGCCGGTGATCCATCGGCGGGGCTGCCGGCGGCGGTCGAGAACCTGCGCCTGCTGCAAGTTGTCACCGGCGGGATCGGCGCGTTCCTGGGCCTGCTGATGGCCGTCCCGATGCTGATCGGCGGGATCGGCGCGGGCTGGACGAACGGCAACCTCATCCTGCGCGTGCTGCGCTGGCTGGTGCTGCTCGCCTTCCCGGTGCTGATCGGTCTGTTCGGCGTGGCGGTCCCGGCGCTGCTGTTGATGTTCACCACCTTCATCCTGGTCGGCATCCTCTATCTGGTGCTCTTGCTGCTGATCTGGCTGGTGGGGCGCTTCATCCCGACCTTCGGCTGGGTCGATCTCAAGCTGGCCCTGCGCTCGATGCTGGTCACCAAAGGGCGCGGCGCCTCGACGCTGCTGGCGCTGGTGGTGGGCGTCTTCACGCTTAGCCTGCTGACCATGATGGCGGACTCGATTACCAACCTCTTCGAGCAGATCCTGATCGACGAGACCGGCGGCAACGTCATCGTGCTGGCCGCAGGCCGCCGCGACGGGCTGGAGCAGGTCGAGCAGCGGCTGGACGCGGTCGAGGGGGTTCGCAGCTACGCCGCCGTAGCCACCTACAACACCGAGCTGGTTTCGGTGACGGACGTCAGCGAAGGCCGGACGCTCACCCGGCGCGAGCTGGAACAGCGCCTGGCGCAGGCGGGGAATGACGCCACGTGGGGATTGTTTACTCTCAACCAGGTGGACGGGCGCGCCGTGGATTCGAACCTGCCGGACGTGGACTTCCTGGCCGGGCGCCAGCTTGGCCCCGGCGATGCCGGCCCCTGGGATCCCGACGCCGGCGACTATCCCCCGATCGTACTGTCGGTCTGGACCTCGACGCGCGAACTGGGTCTCGAAGTGGGCGACCTGATCACCTTCGATGTGCAGAGCGGCGGGGCGCAAGGGCTTGGCCTGGGCCGCCTGGTGACCGAGCGCATCACCTTCCGCATCGTCGGACTGGTGGACCGCACCGGCGCGCAGATCAGCATCAGCTTCAGCGCGGCCAACTACGCGCCCATCACCGCCTTCCCGGAGCGGCTGACACCCGGTCTGGTGAGCGCCGTCGTCGATGTGGACGAAACGCAGATCGGGGCGCTGCGCCGCTCGCTGAGCGAGCTATCCGGTGTCTTTGTGCTCGAAACGCGCTTCCTCAACGACCTGATCAACCGCATCATCGACCAGTTCACATCCTTCCCGATCCTGGTCGCGACGCTGGCGCTGTTCACCGGTGGCGTGGTGATCGCCAATTCGGTCGCGCTCTCCACGCTGGAGCGCCGCCGCGAGATCGGCATCATGAAGGCGGTTGGCTTGCAGCGCGAGCGCGTGTTGGGCATGCTGTTGCTGGAATACGGGCTGATGGGCTTCATCGGCGGGTTGATCGGCGTGGGCATCGGCGCAGTCTTCCTGACGCTGATGTTCACCGCCGGGTTCAGCGGCGAGGTCGCGGGCGCGGTCCCCTATGGCACGGCCTTCACCCTGATGGGTCTGTGCGTGGTTATCGCGCTGGTCGCCGCGATCCTGACCGCCTGGGGCGCATCCGGCGAAAAGCCGCTCAACGTCCTGCGCTACGAATAAGCAAGAGCGATAAGTCGCGCCTATCCTGGCGCGTGAGGCCCTGGCCCATGCCGGGGCCTCGTTGCTTTCGGGCATGGGCGCGCCGCTTTTGCTATACTGTGGGCTGCCCGGCCAATTGAGCACCGTCCGCGTCGCAAGATAGCTGTAGCATGCCCGGTTGCCGTGTTCGTCCGAGCCGTGCCGTTTCGGCCCCGGAACTGATGGGGGTCAGCGCGCTGCTGATCACCTATTTCTTCATGCGTCTGCACAATGTGCTGGCGCTGCCCCTGTTCATGGACGAGGGTTTTCACATCCGTGCTGCCGGGGCGGCGCTGCAAGGCGATCTGGTCGCACCTGGCCAGGGATATCTGCTGCACACGTGGATCAATGCCCTGTTGGGGCCACAGCCGCCCGGCGCCCCCTGGACCGCCCGCGTCGGGACGATTCTCATCGGGCTGGCCGGGCTGGCGGCGCTCTACGCACTGGCGCGCGGGTTCGTCTCCCGGCGCGCAGGGTTCCTCGCCGCCGCGCTGTGGATCGCGGTGCCGCATCTGGTCTTCTTCGAGCGGATGGCGCTGTCGGATCCCCGGCTGGCGTCGCTGGGCGTGGTCGCGGTGTGGATCGCCTGGCGCCTGGTGCGCACGAGCCGGGTGCTGTGGGCGGTGGCGCTGGGCGGGGCGGTCTTCCTCACCGTCTTGATGAAGGCGTCCGGAATTCTGTGGCTGCCTCTGCCTCTGGTGGCCGTGCTGCTGGCGCCCCGGCTCTCGCCACGCCGGCGTCTGACGCTGGGGCTGATCGGCTATGCCGTCTTCGCCGCACTCTACCTGCCGCTGGTGGGCTTGCTGAGGAATCGGGGCTACGACTACCGGCTGTACCTGGGCCAATCGGGACATCTGCTGGGCGGCTTCGACGTCGGGCTGACAGATCGCCTGGCCCAGAACGTCCGCCAGGCGTGGGAAATCGACCTGGCCTATCTCGGCTGGCCGCTGCTCGCGCTGGCGGTTCTTGGGGGCGTCGCGTGGCTCTGGCAGCGCCCGCGAGCGGCTTTGTTCGCGCTGCTGGCGCTGGGGATGGCGGCGGGCGCTCCCGTAGTTTTCGGGCTGAGCCTCGCGTCGCGCTATTTGCTTGGCCACACACCCTGGGTGCTGCTGGCCGCCGCCTGCGGTGCGGACCTGATCGCGCGGCGCTGGCGCTGGGCCGGGCTGCCGATTCTGTCGTCGCTGGCAGCCTGGGTCGCGCTGGTTGCCGTCCCCTTCCAGCGCGACGCCTGGAACGCGCCCGTCGATCTGCCCGTGACGCAGAGCGACCGCGCCGTCTATTTCGCCTACGATCCGTCCGGCTATGGCACGCGCGAGATCGGCCAGGCGCTGCGGTCCGCCGACCCCTTGCCCGCGCTGGGCCTGGTCGCCAACTGCCAGTCCGCCCGGCTGGCCGCGTATCCGCGGGTGGTGGAGTGCCCCACCATCCGGTGGGACAGCGCCGGAGCGCAGGCCGCGATCTTCGAGCAGGCCGAGGCGCTCGCCGCGGATGGGCCGCTCTATGTCATCGGCGAGGCGCTGCCGTACATCGATCTGTCCGCCCTGCCTCAACCCTACACCGTTCTGATGACTGTATCCCGGCCCGACGGCCTGACCTCTGTCTCGCTCTACCGCATCGAGCAGGGCGCCAGACGGCCTGTCCGGACTTTGGGCGACAGCTAGGCTCAGGCGGCCCGTCGTGCGCGTCGTGCTGGATACCAACGTATTCGTGGCGGCAGGGTTCAACCCCCGCAGCAGCGCCACGCGGATCATCGAGGCGGTGCGGCAGGGCGTGCTGGTGCTGGTCTGGGACGCCGCGACGCGCGCCGAGACACAGGCGATCATCGAGCAGATCCCGCCGCTGAACTGGGCGCAGTTCGCCGATCTGTTCGATCCGGCGAACGAAGTGCGCGGCCCGCTGCCCCGCGACGCATTCGAGCAGATCCCCGATCCGGACGACCGCAAGTTCGCCGCACTGGCCGCTGCTGCGGAAGCGGTGCTTGTCTCAAACGACGTGCACCTGCTGGCCCTGCGCGACGCGCTGCCGATCGCGATCCGTACCCCGCGAGAACTGGCGCGCGCTTTGCCCGATTCGTGACCGTCCCCGGTACACGCGGCATCCCGACGCTCGCTTTCCGGCTGCTCTATGGCGGCTTCTGGCTTAGTCTGGCAGCCTGCCTGTCGACCCGCTAAAATAGCGTCCGAACAGAACAAAGGAGCGAACCGGCGTGGTAGAATCGAAGATCCTTCACGGACTCAATGCCCAGCAGCGCGAGGCGGTCACTGCGGGCGAGGGGCCGGTGCTCGTCCTGGCCGGGCCGGGCAGCGGCAAGACGCGCGTCCTGACCCACCGCATCGCGTATCTGATCGAAGAGATGGACGTCTACGCCTGGCACATTATGGCGGTGACCTTCACCAACAAGGCCGCGCGCGAGATGGAGAGCCGCGTGGTCGCGCTGCTCGAAGGCTCCAACAAGCTCGACGGCCTGTCGATCGGCACCTTCCACGCCATCTGCGCGCGCATTCTGCGCCGCGAGGCAGACTACACCCTCTTCAGCCGCGATTATGTGATCTTCGACACCGCCGACCAGCTCGCCGTCGCCAAGCAGGCGGTGAACGAGCTGAACCTGGACGAGAAGAAATACAACCCGCGCACCATGCTCAGCCTGATCTCGGACGCGAAGAACGAGCTGATCGGCCCGGAAGATTATCCCGCCCCGGACTATCGCGGCGAGGTCGTGCGGCGCGTCTACATCCGCTACAACGAGATTCTGCGCGCCAACAACGCCCGCGACTTCGACGACCTGCTGACCCACACCGTCGAGCTGTTCCGGCAGAATCCGGACGTGCTGGCACGCTACCAGGGGCGCTATCACCACATCCTGGTCGACGAGTTCCAGGATACAAACATGGCGCAGTACGCGCTGGTCAAGCTGCTGGCGGGCGAGCGACGCAACCTGTTCGCCGTGGGCGATCCCGACCAGAGCATCTACGCCTTTCGCGGCGCGGATTACCGCAACGTGCTGCGCTTCCGCGAAGACTATCCCGAGACGCGGATGATCCTGCTGGAGCAGAACTACCGCTCGCACCAGGCGATTCTTGACGCTGCGACGGGGGTCATCGACCGCAACCCGGGCCGTGTCAAAAAGGCCCTGTTCAGCGATCGCAAGGATGGCCCGTTGCTGCACGTGAAAGAAGCCTACAACGAGGACGATGAGGCGCAGTTTGTGGTGAACACCATCGCGGAACTGATCGCCCTCGGCGAATACCAGCCGGGTGATTTTGCGGTGATGTACCGCACCAACGCCCAGTCCCGCGCCATTGAAGACGCCTTTCTGCGGGCGGGCCTGCCGTACCGGCTGGTCGGCGCGACGCGCTTCTATGCCCGGCGCGAAGTCAAGGACGCGATGGCCTACCTGCGCCTGATCCACAACCCGGACGACTCGGTCAGCCTGGAGCGCATCATCAACGTTCCGCCGCGTGGCATCGGCCAGAAGACGCTACAAGAGCTTGAGGATTGGGCGCAGTGGCAGGGGATCTCGCCCGGCCAGGCGCTGCTGATGCTGCTTGATGACACCGTCGAAGCGGCGATCGAGAAGCGGTCGCGCACGGCCCTGACGCGCTTCGCCGAGATGCTGGCGGGCTGGATCGAGCAGCGCGAGACGCTCTCGCCCGCAGACCTACTGACCACCGTGCTCAAGGAGACGGGCTATCTCAACTACCTGGACGATGGGACGGAAGAAGGCCGCAGCCGTGCCGAAAACGTGCTGGAATTGCGCACTGTGGCGGCGGGCTACGAAGGGCTGGACCTGACGACGTTTCTCGAAGAAGTCTCGCTCGTCTCGGACGTGGACACGCGCGACGACGAGACCCAGGCGCCGAGCTTGCTGACGCTGCATTCGGCCAAGGGCCTGGAGTTTCCGGTTGTGTTCATCGTCGGGCTGGAAGAGGGCGTGCTGCCGCACATCCGCAGCATGGAAGACCCGAGCCAGATGCAGGAAGAGCGCCGCCTGATGTATGTCGGCATTACGCGGGCTAAAGAGCGGCTGTACCTGCTATATGCCTTCCGCCGCTCGCTGTTCGGCGACAGCAGCGCCAACATGCCCTCGCGCTTCCTGTACGACATCCCCGAGCACGTGCGCGTCGGGGACCCGCTGCGGCAGAAAGGCACAGCCGCTGCGCAGACCCAGAGCTATCACGACATGACACGCTGGGAACGTGCCGCCGGCAACGCGCGCCAGCAGCGCGAAGCCGCCGCTCCCAGGCCGCCGCGCTTCAAGGCCGGAACGTGCGTGTACCACCGCAAGTACGGCGAGGGGGTGGTCGTCTCCAGCACGATACACGGCGAGCTGGAAGAGGTCGAGGTGCTGTTCCCCGGCGGGACCGGGCAGAAGACCATCATCGCCGATTTTCTCTCACCGATGGAGTCCTAGAGACAGTTGTGAACTTTCCGGGCCGGATCACGGGCGGGGATCTGGTGTGGCGCGCAGGGTCCGAGCAAGCCCGGACCGCAAAAGGAGTATATGCCGATGAAGCTAGGCGCGGTTTTTCCGCAAACTGAGATCGGCCCGGACCCCGAAACCATCCGGCGCTACGCCGAAGGGGTCGAGGCGATGGGCTTTGATTACCTGCTGGCCTACGAGCATGTGCTCGGCGTCGACCCGGCCCGCTACGACACCAGCGGCTACGCCTACACCGGCAAAGACCCCTTTCACGAGCCGTTCGTGCTGTTCGGATACCTGGCCGCCATCACGCGCCGGCTGGAGCTGGTGACGGGCATCCTGGTGCTGCCGCAGCGCAACACGTTTGTGGTCGCCAAGCAGGCGGTGGAAGTCGATCTTCTCTCCGGCGGGCGACTGCGGCTCGGCGTCGGCACGGGGTGGAACGTCGAGGAAGTCCGCGCGATGGGCTACAACCCGCGTACGCGGGGCCGCCGGATGGACGAGCAGGTCCGGCTGCTGCGGGCGCTGTGGTCGGCGCCGTATGTCGATTTCGAGGGCGACTATCACGCCGTGCACGGGCTGGGGATCAACCCGCTGCCCCCGCGCGGGCAGATCCCGTTGTGGTTCGGCGGGATGGCGGACCCGGTTCTGCGCCGGATGGCCGCCTACGGCGACGGGTGGATCGCGCCGGGGATTGCGCCTGAACGCGCGCGGGCGGGTGCCGAGGCGCTGCGCGCTTACCTGCGCGACGCGGGCCGCGACCCGGTTACGTTTGGCGTGGATGCTCGCCTGACGCCCGCCCGGCAGCCGCGCGAGACATGGGACGCCTACGTCGAAGGCTGGCGCGCGCTGGGCGCGACGCATTTCTGCTGCAATACGATGGGGCTGGGCTTGCGCTCGGTGGACAAGCACCTTGCCGCGCTGGAAGAGTTTCAGGCGTTCATGACCCGCGCGTGAGCATCTTGCGCGCTACAACTGCTTCAAACGCGGCGTCATAGCGCGGCGCAAGCTGCCGCCAGTCGAACTGGCGGACGTGGTCGCGCAGTACCGGCGGGGCAGGGGCAGGATCCAGCAGGCGCTCGCGCAGGCGGAAATACAGCCCGGAATCCGCCCGGTAGAGCGTGTGCGCGTACTCCGATGCCGGAACCAGATCCGGGTAATTGAGCCGCCAGGGCAGCACCGGCCAGCAGCCGCAGTAGATCGCCTCGACGACGCTGATTCCAAAGAAATCGTGCCTGGCACTGCTGGCGACGATATCCGACTCCCACAGCAATTGCGCGTACTCCGCGAACGACTCGATGTACCCATAGCGAACGATCCGGTCGCCCAGGCGGTCGCGCGCTTCCTCGAACTCCACCGGCTGCTGGCGCTGGTTTTCGCCCACCAGCGCCACGCGGAACGGTACTCCCTCAGCGGCCAGGCGCTCGAGCGCCTTGAAGAACGGCTCCGGATTCTTGTCGTACTCCCAGCGATGATTCCACAGCACCAGCGGCGGCAGGCCGGGATCCGGGGGTGTCTTCGGGCGGTGCGCGTCGTAGCGTTCCAGGTCCAGCCCGACGGGCAGCACCGACGCGCGTTCTTTGATGTGCGGGATGGTGTGCAGGCTGTTGTAATCCGGAAAGTGCTTGAGCAGGCGCGGCAGGGCGCTGAAGAAGCTATCGCGGTGATAGGCGCTGTTGAAGAAGACTGCGTCGGCGGCCAGCGCGCTGGCGTAGTTGATATAAGCGTAATGATGGTGGCGCTGCTGGCGCGGACCGATGGGGTAGGTGAGCTGATTCTCGTGGAAATACAGGGCCGTCGGCACCTCGGACGTCGCCGGACGGGTCAGGGCGAGGAACTTGGCGAGATCGAGCATATCCGTCGCCAGAAGCAGGTCGGGCGTGTAGTCCAGCGCCAGATACTGCTCGGCCAGCGCCACTGCGCCCCCCACCAGGCGCCACTGCCAGAACTGCCCTTCCAGCGTCAGCAGATCGACTTCGTGACGGCTGAAGGTGCGGTAACCCCGCATCCACACACCGTGAGAGCCGGTGTCATAAGGCTCGATGATCAGGATACGCATGCTTCCCCCTTCCCGCAGCGACCCGGCTCGAGCGGCACCTGGTGTCAGCCATCTGCCGGCGCAGGGGTCACCTCGTCAGGTGCTGGCGTCGGCCCCGGCACAGGTAGCGGCTGGTTCGAAAGCAGGACGGTGTAAACCGGGTCGCTGCGCGCGTCACACTCCGCCGGAACGATCCGCTCTTCGATCTGGGTTACAGGTCTCTGCGGCACCAGCGCGTTCCAGGTGCGGCGCGACAGCTCGGCCATCACCGGCGCCGACAACTCGAACTCCAGCCAGGTCTCGCCGTAGAGCGCCGCCACAAAGACATACGCCGCATCGGGCGCGAGCACCAGGCCCGCGTCGCCGTGTGTGTCGCTGATCCAGCCGTGCTTGTGCATGACGCTGGTCCCCTGAGGAACGCCCGCTTCCAGAAACACGCCGATCTCGGTCGCGTCCATCGCCCGCAGCATCTGACGGCATTCCTGCACCGTAAACGCACCGGGAAAACGCTCCATCAACAGACCGGTCCCATCCTGCGCGCACTGGTACATGGCCGCCAGCAACCAGCCGAGGTCGCTTGGCACCATCTGGTTGAACGGATCGGGCTGGGCGCTGGTCTGGTCGGCGCCGGTCACGATCGTGCTGACGGCGGGCGCGGGCGTAGCGTCGGCGGGTGGTTCGATCCCGGTCGTATACGGGCTGACGAGGAACGTCCCGCTCAGATCGAGCGCCTGCATAAAGCCGGTGACGCGCTGCGCCCCCGCGTACGGGTCGCCGTCGCCGATGATCTCCAGCAGGCGGTTGGTCGTGATGTTCTCGCTGCACATCATCGTATTCGCCAGCAGATAGGCGTCCTCTTCGCTCAGCGGGCCGTCGTGGCGCTGGAAGTAGGTCGCCAAGATGGGGATCTTGGTCAGGCTCATGCCGCTGTAGGCTACGTCGTCGTAGAGCGTGAAGCTGTCCCCGGTGCGCAGGTCCAGCACAAAGACCGACGCGAAGCGGTTGCTGTAGGGTCGAAAGCCGTTCTCCATCAGGTAATTATGCAGATCAACACCGAGCGTCTGCGCCAGGCGACCGCTCGGCAGCGGCGCGCCGCTCCAGGGCGATCCCGCCGCGACCACCATCTGTGGGGTCGGCGTCAACTCCGGCGCGGTAAACTGCAAATTGCTGGTATAGGGAACGCCGCTCGTGTCGCCGCTGATCTCGACAATATCCTGGAAGACCCAGCCGCCGCCGCCCGGGGCGTCCGGGACGGAGATATGGACCCAGGGCACCAAGGCGTGGAACTCGAGCAGGCGATAGCTGGCGCCCGGCGGCAACTCGGCAATGGCCGCGTAGTCCACCCCCGGACCGAAGCGCAGATTCACCGGTCCCAGCGTCGTCACAACCGCGCCGGACAGCGTGGGCGTGGGCGCGGGCGCGGTGGGCGTGGCGGGGGGCGCGGCAGGCGGCAGTTCCTGGGCAGCCAGCCCGCCAGGAACCGCAT
>DYEN01000316.1 GCA_020725705.1 Anaerolinea sp. | reverse complement strand
CCGGGACCGGCGACGTGGTTGAGGCGGTGCGGCACGCGCGTCAGGTGCTCGGTGAGATCCGCCGCCTGACGACCATGCGCGAGGACGAGATGATGACCTACGCCAAGGAGATCGGCGCGCCTTATGAGCTGGTCAAGGAAACGGCGGAACTGGGCCGCCTGCCGGTGGTCAACTTCGCGGCAGGTGGGGTGGCGACTCCCGCGGACGCCGCGCTGATGATGCAGCTTGGCATGGACGGCGTGTTCGTCGGCTCGGGGATCTTCAAGAGCGGCGACCCGGCCAAGCGTGCCAGGGCGATCGTCGAGGCGGTGACGCACTACAACGATCCGGAGATCCTGGCGCGTGTCAGCCGCGACCTGGGCGAGCCGATGGTCGGCATCGGTGTGACGACCATGCCGGACGCCGAGCGGATCGCCGGGCGCGGGTGGTAGACGCAAGAAGTTGTTCGCATGCTACCGGTGGGGCGGCCCGTTCGGGTCGCTTCACCGGTAGCTGTGGTCAGTAGGACCAAGTGGGGCCAGAGGGGCTTGTCAAGGGGGCGTTCTGGCGCTAGATTGAGAACGCAATCGTCGGCAGAAGAGAGCGGAACCTGAGCGAGGCAACATGGCAACCGTTGGCGTGCTGGCACTGCAAGGCGCGTTCATCGAACACATCAAAACGCTGCGCGGGCTGGGGGTCGAGGCGGTTGAAGTACGCCTGCCACAACAGCTTGATCCGCTTGATGCGCTGATCATCCCCGGCGGCGAGAGCACCACCATCGGCAAGCTGGCGGTCAGCTACGGCTTGCTCGAACCGCTGCGCCGCTTCGCCGCCGAAAAGCCCGTCTGGGGGACCTGCGCCGGGATGATCATGCTGGCCCGCGATATCGGGCGCGACCAGCCGCTCATCGGCGTGATGGACATCACCGTCCAGCGCAACGCGTTTGGCCGCCAGGTGGACAGCTTCGAGACCGATCTGACGATCCCGCCTCTGGGTGCGGAGCCGTTCCACGCGGTGTTCATCCGCGCGCCGATCGTGTCGCGGGTTGCGGACGGGGTTGAGGTGCTGGCGACGCTGGAGAGCGGCGCGATTGTCGCCGTGCGCCAGGGGCACTGGCTGGCGACGGCGTTCCACCCTGAGCTGACGCCCGATACCCGTCTGCACCGCTATTTTCTGGAGCAAATCGCGGCGCTGTCGGTTGGCGCTCCGAGCGCGCTGGACGCCCGTTGATGTCCGCGCCTTGCTCCGGGCACAATAGAGCCTTCCGCCGGTTCGCAGCCGTTGTGTGAGGCTCGCCTGTGTTCGGCTTGCGCCGCTTACCACGCTACCCGCTTCAGCTGTGGCTGCTGTTCTGGGGAACGCTGCTCAGCAGTATTGGGCAAAGCCTGGTCTGGCCGTTCCTGACGATCAACATCCGCGCGCAGGTAGACGTCCCCCTGACGAGCATCACGCTGCTCTTCACGGTGCAGTCGATCGCCGGGTTCGCGGCGGCTGCCGCCTTAGGCCCGCTGATGGACCGCGTCGGGCGCAAAGGGCCGATGATCGCCGGTTTGATCGCCAGCAGCGCCGTGTTGGGGCTGATGAGCCAGGCCCACACGCTGGAAGCCTGGGCGGTGCTGCTGCCGGCCTATGCGGTTGTCAGCGCGGTGTTTCGCATCGGCAGCTACACGATGGTGGCCGACCTGACCGCGCCGGAGCACCGGGCCAACAGCTACGCCCTGCTGCGTATGGGCGACAACCTGGGGATCGCCGCCGGTCCGGCCGTGGGCGGCTTTCTGCTCACCATCGCCTACACGCTGACCTACTATCTGGCGGCGGCGGTCCAGCTTGTGCTGGCGGTGATTGTTGTGCTGCGCCTGGCCGAGACGCTGCCCCGCCGCACGCGCCGGCACAGCACGGCGCCGGACAACCTGATGGCTGCCGGATACAGCATCCTGCTGCGCGATCGGCCGTTCCTGGCGGTGTGGGGGCTGTACATCCTGGTGCAGATCGCGACCTCGATTGTGTTCGTGTTGCTCGGCGTGTACGTCAAAGAGAACTACGGCATTGCGGAAGATCGTTTCGGGTTCATCATCGGCACCAACGCGGCGATGGTGGTTCTGCTCCAGTATCCGGTGACATACAGGTCGGCCCCACATCCGCCGCTGCGCGTGATCACGCTTGGCGCGCTGGTCTATGCCGGGGGGATGCTCGGTTTTGGGCTGAGCCGGAGCTTCGGCGCCTTCCTGCTGAGCATGGTGATCATGACGCTGGGCGAGCTGCTGCTGGTGCCCACGGCGACGGCGCTGGTCGCCAACCTGGCGCCGGAGACGATGCGGGCGCGCTATATGGGCGTGTTCAGCCTCTCGTTTCGCGTGGGCACGGGGATCGGGCCGGTGATCGGCGGCGTGCTGAACGACTACATCGCCCCAGTTGCCACGTGGTACGGTGCGATGATCTTTTGCCTGGTGGCGGCGGCCGGATTTGGGATGCTGGCTCAGCGGCGGCTGGCCGAACGCCCCTACGTGGCGGAAAGTGAGGCGCCGCGTCCCGCTGCCCGGTAGGGACTCGCTGCGCGGTTTAGCCGTCGTCGCGGCGGGGTGGGCCGGGCAGCCAGCCGAACGGCACTTCGTCTTCCGGCCAGTCGCCACCGGCGCTACCCGGCGCCGGGCGGCCGGGCGCGGGCGCTGTCTCGCGCGCCCTTCGCGAGCGCCGGACGCGCCCCAGGCGGCGCAGTTCGCCCGCGTATACCCGCCGGGATGGGGGCAGCTCTTCTTGTAGGGCGAGGTGGGCAATCCCGCGTCCTGCCACGTCGACCGGCAGCGGCGTGCGGCGCCCGGTCAGGATGCGCAGCAGCGGCAACCCGCCGATGGCGCTCAGCGCGCTGAACAGCGCGCCGCCGCGCTGCGCCGGATCGAACAGCAATGGCGCGCGCACAATGGTCCACACCAGCCCGCTACTGCGCAGGTAGTCCTCGGCTGCGCGCTTGGCGCGCAGATATTCTACCGAGACCCCCAGCGGTTTCGATACCGCGCTGAGCAGCACAAAATAAGGCACGCCGTCGCTAACCGCCATGCTGATCGCGTTGCGCGCCGAAACCAGGTTAAGCTGCTGGAAGGTCAGGCCGCGCTCTGGCTGTGCGTGGATGCTGCCCACCAGATGCACAACCGCGCCGTGCCCGCGCGACCGCCCTTTGAGGCTGGCCCGGTCCCACACGTTGCCGGAGACAAGCCGCACATGGCGCCGCAGCGCGCCGAGCCGGTCCTCGTTCTCCGGGCGCACCAGAACCGTCACATCCGCGCCCAGTTCGATTAACGCGGCGATCACGCGCAGCCCCAAGAAGCTGGTGCCTCCCGTCACAAAAACTCGATTCCAGTTGCGCCGTGCCATGCTCCCTCGGCTGATCGCGGGCCGAACTCGCCGCCCGCGGCGGGGCGGATCGCCTGCCGCTCATTCTAACCGCCCGGCGGGGACCGGTCAATTGCGGGGTGCGCTGCGCGCCTGTCCACCCTGCCCTTGACAGCCGGCGAGGTCCGCCGTATAGTTGACGGGTTGTCTATCAATAGACGACTCGTCGTTTAATTTTGCGGGGAAACGATGCCTGCAAAACGTCCCAACCGCCACGAACAGCGCAAAGCTGCCACACATCAGGCCTTGCTGGAAGCCGCGCGCGCCGTCATCGATGAGAAGGGCTACAACGCCGTTGACATCCTCGACATCACCGAGCATGCAAACGTCAGCAAGGCGACTTTCTACAAACACTTCCCCAACAAAGAGGCGTGCGTTCACGAGCTGATGCTCCAGGGGTTCGACGCGCTGCTGGAGCACATCTTCGAGGGTGGGCGGCGTGCCGAATCGCGCGTGGCATGGGTGCGCGAGAGCTTTCGCGAGGCGTTCGCCTGGGCCGCGAAGAACCGCGAAATCCTGCTCATCATGGTCGGCGGCGGCGCCTCGTCGCAGTTGAACGTATTCGGGCGCAACTACCTGGTGCAGAGCATCGAGCGCGCCTTCGACGAGTTCGGCTCGTTTGCCCAGGACGACGGCGTGCCGCGCATCGTCAAGGCACAGGTGACCGCCGGGGCACTGATCCAGCTGCTGGGTTGGTGGCTCGAAAACGATACCGGCTATAGCCCCGATGAGATGGCCGATTTGATGCAGCACGTGTTGACGCACGGCATCGGCGTTGTCACGGACGACTGACGGGACTCAACACCCGGCACGCCAACCCCTGGCCTGTCCCGCATTCTGGAGGGCTGACTTACATGATCTACCAGCGCATCGGACGTTTCGCCACTCGCTATCGCATTCCGATTATCGTGACGTGGGTTGCGGCGGCGGTGATCATGACCCTTGTCGCGCCCAATATCGACCAGGTCGCCAGCTCTGATCAGGCGGATTTCTTGCCTGGCGATGCCCCGTTTGTGCATGCTCAGCAGGTCTACCAGGCCACCTTCCCCGAAGGGTTCGCGCCCGGCAGCACGGTCATCGTGCTGGATGCGCGCGGGGCGGGCGGGGTCTTCGACCCGGCGGCGGAAACGTTCGAGGAACAGATCGATACACCGGTCGGGCGGTTTATCGTGGCGCTGCGCGAGTGGTTGCTGAGCGATGATGCGCCAGACAACATCGAGCGAGTCATCGACCCCGCGCTCTCGCCTGCCGTCGCGGAGTTGATGGTGGGGCCGGAGAACGACATCGCGATCGTGCGCGTCACGTTTACGACCAGCAACCCGGAGCACGAGACGATCGCAGCGCAGAACGCGATCGACGCGTGGATCGCGCAGCACGCACCGCCAGGTCTGGCCGCCTTTCAGACAGGCGAAGGGCCGATCATCAACAACACGACCGAGTCGATCGAGCGCAGCGCCGACCTGACGACCGCCGTGACCGTCGTACTCGTGATCATCCTGCTGCTGGCGATCTACCGCTCGCCGGTCAGCCCGCTGGTTCCGCTGGTCGCGGTCACGGTTGCGTACCTGATCTCGCGTGGGATCGTGGCCTTCCTCGGCGCGCATGTGATGACGATCACATCCTATGCCAACCTGATCATGATCGTGGTGATGTACGGCGCGGGGACAGACTATTGCCTGTTCCTGATCAGCCGCTTCCGCGAGGAAATGGCCGATACGAGCGATACGGTCGCGGCGACGAACGAGACGGTACACCGCGTCGGCGAGACCATCGCCAGCAGCGCGGCGACCGTTTTCGTCGGGTTCATGGCGATGGTGTTCGCCGAAATGGGCATTTTCAACACGACGGGTCCCGCCCTGGCGATCGGAATCGTGATGTCGCTGCTGGCCGGTCTGACGTTCGTCCCGGCGCTGCTGGCGACGCTGGGACACCGCGCGTTCTGGCCGGGGCAGGCACGCCACCGCGCGACCGGCCGCTATTACGCCGCCGTCTCGCAGTTTGTGAGTTCGCGCCCCCTGCTGACGATCACGGTGATCGTCACGCTGATGGCGCCGCTGGCCTACTACGCCCTCACACAGCCGGTGAGCTACAACCTGCTCGGCGACCTGCCGGACGACAAATCCTCGGTCGTCGGTTACCGGCTGATGCGAGGCAGCCTCGGCGCGGGGCAGATCGCGCCGCTGACGGTGGTCGTCACCGGGCGCGATCCGGCTCACGTCGCGCGCGAGATCGCCGAACTGACCGCCCGCCTGGAAGCCCTGCCCGGTGTGGATGAGGTGCGCGGGCTGAACACGCCGCTTGGCAAACGCAACCCCGGATATTCCGGGTTGCTGCTCGTGGACCGGCAGCTTGAGCTGGCGCGTGAGATGCTGGACGGTGCGACCGATCCGCAGGCGCTGCTGGGGCTGGACCCCACCGCGCTGGCCGACCTGCTTGCCGGCGTGCGGAGCTATCTGGACCTGCTGTCCACGCGCTTCCCAGAGGTCGCCGACGACCCGAATCTGGTGACGCTGCGCGATCTGATGGGCAACCCACTGCGCCTGATCCAGCAGCGCGAAGCCCTGCCGGACGCGCTGGCGGGCCTGGCCGAACGCTTCAAGACGGTCGAGGCGCCCTATCTGCTGCCGACAGAACTGGGCGATGTGATCGGCGCCCTGCCCGCGCAGGATAACGGCCTGAGCACGGACCTGTTCGGGCAGCTCACCGCGCAGTATCTCACTGCCGACGGCACGGCCTTCAAGCTGGACGTGGTCCTCAGCGGCAACACGCAGTCGTATGAGGCCATGGACACGGTGAACACCATCCGCGCGATTCTGGCGGACTATCGCGGGCCGGGCGAGGCGGTGGTCGCCGGCGCGACCGCGATCAACACGGACATTCGCGACACGATGGACCGCGACCTGGTGCGCGCCATCCTCTACGTGATGGTCGGCATCTTCCTGGTGCTGCTGATCATGCTGCGTAGCGTGGTGGCGCCGCTCTATCTGATCGCCACCGTTGTACTCAGCTTCCTGTTCACGCTGGGGCTGACCAACCTGGTCTTCCAGCATCTGTGGTTGCAGGTCGAAGGGCTGACGTGGTACGTGCCGTTCTTTGTGTTCGTCTTTCTGGTGGCGCTGGGGGTGGACTATAGCATCTTCCTGATCGGCCGCATCAAAGAGGAAATTCCCAAGCACGGGGTGCGCGAAGGCGTCCATACGGGCGTCGCGGCCACCGGCGCGATCATCACCTCGGCGGGCATCATCCTGGCGGGCACGTTTGGCGCGCTGATGGTGGGCGAGGTGGCGGGTCTGATCGAAGTCGGCTTTGCCGTCTCGGTCGGCGTGCTGATGGATACGTTCGTCGTGCGCACCATGCTCGTCCCGGCGATCACGACGGCGCTGGGCCGCTGGGCGTGGTGGCCGGGGCCGCTTTCGAAGCGGACGGCGCACCCCGAAGCGGTCCCCGCGCAGCAGGCCGGGGACTAGACGCGGCGTCCACAGGAGCGGTTTGTGCGCAATGCGCCGAAGCTGTTATGCTCGGTTTAGGACTAGACGCCGCTGAGGGGAACAGAACCCGACGATGACGGACGCAGAACTGGCCGTGCTCAGTATCCTGGCCGAAGGGCCGATCGCCGGTCACGAGCTTCAAGCGGAGATCGACCGGCGCGGCTTGCGCGCCTGGACGGATATCGGCGTTGCGTCGCTGTACTACCTGCTGCATAAGCTGGAACGCCAGGGGCTGGCGCAGAGTGACGACACGCCGGAGCGCGGCGCCTCGCGCCGGACGTACCGGCTGACCCCGGCCGGGCTGGGCGTCCTGCGCACCGCCGTTGCCGAGCTGCTTAGTACCCCGCGCGAGGCGCACAGCGCGTTCGAGCTGGGCCTGGCGAACCTGCCCGTGCTGCGCCCGGCGCAGGTCCGCACGCTGTTCGCGGCCTATCGCCAGGAACTGGCGGCGCGGCTGGCGCAGGCGCGCGAGCGGTACGAGCAGCTTGGGCCACAGCCGCCGTTTCACATCGACGCCCTGTTTCGACACCGCATCGCGCTGCTGGAAGCCGAGCTGGCCTGGACGCACGATCTGATCGCTCAATGGGACGCGCAGGCACCGCCCGATGAGCGCACGCCGATCCCGCCCGCCGAAGAAGTCGAGCCGATGCAGCGCCTGATGCTCCCCCGCGACCCCGCTTCGTTGCACCGCATCGAGACCAGCCACCGCCGCCGGCCACCGTCGCCCGAAGCGGATCCATCCCCGGCGGACACGCCGGATCGCGCGCCCGAACCCGACAGCGACGCCGGACCAAATCGACCGGTTGACTAGCCTCGCGCCGCGCACAGGGGCTTTGGCGAGCGTTGCTGCCTGTGGATCGCTTGCCTGCCACGGCGTGACCGGCGGCTGCATAGAATCGCAGAAGCGCATACAATGAACATGCGGACCCCTTCTCGGCACCTGAGGCAGGCGTTGAATGGCCGGTGAAGCGACGATCCTGTATATCGAGCACGACGATGTCAGCCGCGCCCTGGTCGAGCGTGTGCTGACGAAAGCGGGCTACCGCGTGCTGGTCGCCGCCCACGCGCTGCAGGGGATTGACCTCGCCCATCAATACGTGCCCGATCTGATCCTGACCGACACCAACCTGCCGGACCTGAGCGGGCGCGAAATCGCCGTCCGGCTGCGCGCCGACCCGCGCCTGGCGGGCGTGCCGATCGTGGCGCTGACGTCCGGACAGGCCGCCGGGCGCGACAAAGCGCTGATCGCGGGCGTGGCCGGCTACCTCAGCAAACCGATCGACGCGCGCACCCTGCCGGACAAGGTCGCCGGCTATTTGCGCGGTGTGCGGGATACGGTGGACCGCGCCGCCGCGGAGATCGCACTCCCGGCAAACAGCCGCGACCGGGTGGAGCGGCTTGAGCAGACGGTTCGCGACCTGGAAGCGACCAACCGCGAGCTATTGCGCCTCGACCACATCAAAGATGACTTCATCCAACTGACGGCTCACGAGCTGCGCACGCCGCTCACCACCGTCTACGGGTACAGCCGCCTGGTGCAGTCGGCGCCGATCTTTCAAGAGGTGGCGGCGCGCGATCCGGACGCGGCGGCGGCGCTGGCCGGGCTGATCGCTTCGGTTGAGCGTCTGCAGGTCGTGGTCGACGAGATCATCACCGTCTCGCGGATCGCGCTGGGCCGGGTGGATCTCAAGATCGGCCCGACAAACCTGCGCGCGATCATCCAGCAAGTGACCGGCGACTACGCCCGTGTTGCCGAGCAGCGGCAGATCGCGCTGGTGTACGATCAGGACGAGTGGCCGCGCGCCATGCTGGCCGACGCTGCCCTGCTGGAGCTGGCGTTCAGCAACGTGCTTGGCAATGCGATCAAGTACACGCCCGATGGCGGCACGGTCACGCTGCGGGCGCAGGTCGCCACGCCGCTGCTGCGCGCCAGCGTCACCGATACCGGGGTCGGGATCGATCCCGCCGAGCACGAGGCCATCTTCGACCGCTTCTATACTGCCGGTGACACGCAGCTTCATTCGACCAGCAAAACGGCGTTCCGGGGCGGCGGCCTGGGCCTGGGGCTGGCGATCTGCCGGGGGATCATCAACGCGCACGGCGGGCGGATCTGGGTGGAAAGCCCGCGCTACGATCCGCAGGGGTTGCCGGGCAGCACGTTCCACATCGAGCTACCCTTGCAGGCAGGCGGGCCACCCGGCCCGGCGCGGCGTCTGGTGTGGTGAAGGGTGATCGCCCGGCAAACACCCGCTTTCGGCTCTTGATCGCAGGTGGCAGTCGGGCATATAGTTTCTGTCAAGACGGTGACACGCTGGCGAAGGCGAGACGTATGCGCGCCGGAGACATCTTTCGCCGCCGGGCGCCTCTGGTGGCGATCTTCCCCACCCATCGCGCGCTGGGCGAAGCCCTGGATCACGTGCTCGACCTGGGGTTGGGCGACGTGCTCGACATCGGGCACGCGGCGCTGATCGCGTGCGACGAGCGGGGCGAGGTGCAGACCGTGAACAACAACGTCACCCCGCGCGAAGGGCTGTATTCCGGGATGACGCTGGGCGCGACCATCGCCGGGCTGGTGATGCTCCAGCTTGGCGCGCTGGAGCTGCCTAAAGTGGCGGGGATCGCGGCGCTGGCGCTGAGCCTGCTGCTTGGCGCCGGGATCGGGGGCGCACTCGGTCAGATGGTTGCCGCGCTGGTCGGCTTTGGGTTCAACCCCGACCTGCTGCGCAACATCGAGCGCCGGCTTCAGCCGGGGCAGGTCGCGCTGCTGCTTCAGGTACGCCCGCGGCATATCCCGTTGCTGCGCCGCGAGCTGAACGCCCTGGAGCCATCGGCTGCTTTACGCGAACACGACGGTGATCCACCGGTCCGGCTTTGACGGCGGATTCGGATGGCCACGCCGCGCGGTGTCGTGCTATGTTTCTTGGTCAGGGCGTGTTTTCATGGCCTTGACTGACGCGCGCCGGTAAGCAAGGCCGCTCCGGGGTGGCGGCACAAGTTCCCTGACCCCTGTTTCTCGCGCAGATGAGCGGGCGTGCCGGGGAGAGGGTACGGACGAGGGAAGAAGTCGGCATGGAAACACAGGTCTGTCCCAACTGCGGGCACGAGAATCTCGCCCGCGCGATTTTTTGCTTCCAGTGCGGCGCCAAACTCGATGAGCCGCCGGTCGTACGCGGGATCCACCGCCACCAGGAACATCTCGAAGACGCGATGCGCTATCTACACGGACGCGAAGAGGCGCTGGCGCCGGACCTAGTGCGCAAGCTGCACGAGGTGCGCGGCAAGCTGCCGCCGCCAATTGACGGCGAGCCGCTAACCTGCCTGAGTTGTGGCACGCTCAACCGGCCTCAGGCGCGCTTCTGCGTTGGGTGCGGGGCGTCGTTGACTCTGCCGGACGACGCGGAAGCAGCGGTGCTTGTGCCGCGTGCCGCCGCGCGTAGCGATGTCGGGCGCATCCGCGAAAACAACGAGGACCGCGTGGGGCTGTGGGCGCGGCGCGGCGTCCTGCTGGCGTTGGTGGCGGACGGTATGGGCGGCGCTGTGGCGGGCGAGGAAGCCAGCCGGCTGGCGATGGAAGCCATTCAGGCGGATTTTCTGGGCGTGGCCCGCGGCAGCGAACTGCTCAATGAGCTGTCGGACGAGGAGATCGCCGAGAAGCTGCGGATTGCCGTCCGGCGCGCCAACCGCGCCGTGATTCACCGCACCAGCGAGCACCCCGAATATCAGGGGATGGGCACGACGATCACGCTGGCGTGCGTGCGCGACAGCCGCGCCACGCTGGTCCACGTGGGCGACAGCCGCGCCTATCTGGTCAAGGGGCGTGAGGGATGGATCAACCAGATCACCGATGATCACAGCTTCGTCGAGGCGCTGCTGGCGGCAGGCCACATCACCCGCGAACAGGCCGCGATCCACCCCATGCGCAATGTCCTCTACCGCGCGCTCGGTCAGTTCGACGATACGGACGCCGACGTCTACACCCGCCGGCTAGAAGAAGGCGACCGGCTGATCCTGTGTACCGACGGGCTGACGCGCAACGTCAGCGCCGAGGAGATTGCCGAGATCGCCCGCCGCAGCGACGAGCCGGACACGATCGCCCAGGAATTGCTCGATCTGGCGAACATGCGCGGGGGGCAGGATAACATCAGCGTGATTGTAATGGTCATGGAGCGCGCCGAAGCCATTGAGCCGGGCCAGCGTCCCGATCCGATTCTGCTTAACCCGACGGAGATCGGGTTGTATCAGGGGCCGGTCGACGACGTCGAATCGCTGGAGCGCGAGACACTAGAATTGCCCGCCGTGGAGCTATCCGATCAGGAAGACCCCGACGAGCTAGACGAAGACGACGAGTAACCCTGGCGCCCCACTCAGGACAGGAAAAACTCGGTCCCGCAGAAGCGGCAGGTCGCGATGCCCTTCCCGCTCAGCTCGATCTGCCCGCCGCAGTTCGGGCACTGTTTCAGGTCGCGCAGGTGGCTCGCCTCGCTGGAATACAGCACCCCTTCGTCCCACTTGACATAGCCACTGAAGACGCCCAACCCGACCAGGGCATAGACCATTTCGCGGACTTGCTCGCGGGGGACTTGCAGTTCCACCGCGGCGTCATCGACGCGCACCTGCCCGCGCGTCTGCACCATGTTGAGCAGCTTGCGCTGCTGGCTGGCGGCCTGCTGCTGCGCTGCCTCGCGCCCGCCGAAGGCGGTCAGGTAGATCCCGCCACCGACCAGAGGCGCGACCAGTACCACCAGCACCAACGCCAGCCCCAAGATACGGGCCGGTCCTTCGAGGCCCTCGTTGGTGAACAGCCAGGCGGCGCCCACAACGCCGAGGACCAGGCCAAAGACGATTAACAGGATGCCGAGTAAACGGTTTGAGTTCATACCGGTCCCCCAGGTCCGAGTACTGTGCATGAGACCGCGCAGCGGGCCAGGCGGCAGCCCGCCCGGCCCCTGCGATCACTGCGGTTATCCGAAGCCCCGGCTGCCGCCGCCGGAGCCACCCCCGCCGCTGAACCCGCCCCCGCTCCAACCCCCGCCTTTGGAGCCGGAGCTGCTCGGCTGGCTGGTCATCGCGCGCGAGGCATCGTTGAGCATCTGGGTCATCCCGCGGCTCATGGCGTTCAGCCCGTCGGTCAGCGAGCGGCTCATCTCGTTCAGGCCGCCCGGCCCGCTGAAGCTGCCCGCCAGGCCGCCGCCCGGCCCGCCCAGGTTGATATCGCCCAGGCACCCGGCCCGCCGCTGGTCATAGGGCCGGTGCGGTGCCCTGGCCGGTAGCCGCGATCCCACGGCCCGCCGAGGTAGGTGGGGAAGTACCAGGTCGGCATCGACGTCAGCACCGGAGCGCAGGTGTTGACCCATTTCTGCTCCAACCCGAAGACGACGGCATACCCCATGTAGCGGTCGAACTGCTTGGCAGCTTCGGCCACGTCGCCGTAGCGTTCCACGTTTTGCAGGTAGCGGCGGAAGGCGCGCCACTTGGCGGCTTCCTGCGCGCCCTTGTCGGTCTTGGCAGGCATGAACTGCGAGGCGAGCAGAAGCGCCACACCGGTGATCCCCAGGCCGAAGCTCGGCATGAACGCGAAGGGCGAGACGGTCGCGGCAACGGCGATCCCGACGAAAAACAGGCCGCCCGCCAGCACGATCAGCCCGATGGCGCCCGCCAGCCACAGGT
>DYEN01000315.1 GCA_020725705.1 Anaerolinea sp. | reverse complement strand
GGCCAGGATCGAGATGTTGCGGAGTTTGCGCATGGCGGTGGTTGTACCATGCGGTCCGGCGAGCGGCAAAAATCGGGGGAGCGGGCGGGGTGGCGGCAGCCTGGCAGCAATTGGAAGCGTCTCTGATAGGTTTTGAGAGCCGATCGCTGCTACACTCTGCGCGGTTCAGGCCCCGCGCGGTTCGCCATGCGGGATAGCACGCGGCAAGGACACGACACCTGACATGAACTCTGACCATCCCAGCGAGCAACCCACCGGCCGGCCGGGCGGCTCGTCGCGGCTGCCGGGCTTCTACCGTCACAGCCGGGCGGAGCGCGCGCGGATCGTCGCGGCATGGGCCGGTCTGACGCCGGACGAGCAGGCGGCGCTGGAAGGCCCCGGCGGCCTATCTGCCGAGCAGGCCGAGCACATGATCGAGAATGTGATCGGCGTCTACGCGCTGCCGCTGGGGATCGCGACCAACTTCCTGATTAACGGGCGCGACTATCTGATCCCGATGGCCGTCGAAGAGCCGAGTATCGTCGCGGGGGTGAGTTTCGCGGCCAAGCTGGCGCGTGAGGGCGGCGGGTTCACGACCTCGGCTGACGAGCCGGTGATGATCGGGCAGATTCAGGTGCTGGACGTGGCCGATCTCGACGCGGCGATGGCCCGCGTGCTCGAGGCGCGCGACGAGCTGTTGGCCGAGGCCGACTGCTGCGACCGGGTGATGGTCGAGCTGGGCGGCGGGGCACGCGATCTGGAGCTGCGCCCGTTCCCCGAGACGCCGGTCGGGCCGATGTTGATCGTGCATTTGCTGTTCGACGTGCGCGACGCGATGGGCGCCAACGCGATCAATACCACGGTCGAGCGCCTGGCGCCGCGCATCGAGGCGCTGACCGGTGGGCGCGTCAATCTGCGCATCTTGAGCAATCTGGCGGACCGTCGCAAGGCGCGAGCAGCGTGCTCCATCCCGGCGCAGGCGCTGGCAACCGGGACACTGGCCGGGCCGGACGTGGCGCGTGCGATTGTGGAAGCCGCCGTCTTTGCGGCGATTGACCCGTACCGCGCCGCGACGCACAACAAAGGCATCATGAACGGGATGGACGCGGTGGCGATCGCCACCGGCAACGACTGGCGCGCGCTCGAAGCGGGGGCGCACGCCTGGGCGGCCCGCGATGGACGGTATCGCTCGCTGACCGAGTGGGCGCTCGACGAGGCGGGCGATCTGCGGGGATCGATTGAGCTGCCGGTGGCGGTCGGGACGGTCGGCGGGGCGACGCGCGTGCATCCGGCGGCCCGTGCCGCGCTCAAGGTGCTGGGCAACCCCGGCGCACAGGAACTGGCGCAGATCATGGCGGCGGTGGGCCTGGCGCAGAACTTCGCGGCCATCCGCGCCCTGGCGACCGAGGGCATCCAGCGCGGGCACATGAGCCTGCACGCCAGGCAAATCGCGATCGCGGCGGGGGCATCCGGCGGCGAGGTGCAGGCGATCGCCAACCGGATGGTCGCCGAAGGGCGTATCTCGACGCAGCGGGCGGAAGCCCTGTTGCAGGAAATACGGAACAGCAGGAATCAGGACTAGTCTACCGACGGTTGGGGTAGCGATCGGCAGGCTGAGCGCCGATCGCTGACCGTGTGACATGGAGTGGAGAAGGATGACGAGTGGTGGAAGTCCATTAGCGGTTGGGCAATCGGTGCTCAAGCCGGATCGCCCGGTCGGGATCGTGGGGTATGGCGCGTATGTGCCGCAGTACCGGTTGCCCGCTGCCGAAGTGGCGCGGGTGTGGACCGGCGGCACCGGCGGGACGCCGATCAAAGAGAAAGCCGTCGCCGGGTTGGACGAAGACGTGATCACGATGGCGATTGAGGCGGCGCAGAACGCGCTGGCGCGGGCCGGGATCGATCCGCGCCTGATCCGCGCCGTGTGGGTCGG
>DYEN01000314.1 GCA_020725705.1 Anaerolinea sp. | reverse complement strand
GGTACGCGGCAGTGAGTCGATTAGCGCGGCGCTGGAAGAGGGCCGGGCGATTGCGGCGCGGCGACGCGGCGGGGCACAGCCATGAGGGGTGCGATCTGTGGAAAGGCGAGCGGCGGTTCCCCGATGTGAGGAACCGCCGCTGTGTTTTCCCACGGCGTCTGGCGGCCGGGATCGCCGCGTCAGCGCCGGGCGCGCTCGGCGTCGGCAAACGCCCCCGGCAGGTGTTCCAGCAGATCACCGGCGATGACGCCGGCGGTGGTCCCGATCTGCGCGGCGGCGCGCTCGCCCGCGGCACCGTGCAGCCACACGGCGCATAGGGCCGCGTCGAACGGCTCCAGACCCTGGGCAAGCAGCCCGGCGATGATCCCGCTCAGCACGTCACCCGTTCCGGCGCGGGCTAGCGCCGCCGAGGCAAACGGGGCGATGGCGGCGCGGCCATCCGGCGCGGCGACCACCGTGAACGCACCCTTGAGCACGACGATGGTGTTCCAGGCGGCGGCTTTGTCGAGCGCGTGCGTCAGGCGGTTCGCTTGGATCTCGGCGATCTCCAACCCGGAGAGGCGGGCGAACTCGCCGGGGTGGGGGGTGAGGATCGTGTTGGGCGGCAGCAGCGCGGGCCAGCTCTCGATCCCGGCCAGCAGGTTTAGCCCGTCGGCGTCGATAACCAGGGGCGGCAGCGCGCCGTAATCTTCTTCCTGCGCTTCGACCTCGACCGCGGCAACGCGCACAAACCCGATGATTCGCTCCGGGCGGCGTTCTTCGCGCGGGCGCAGCAGCTCGCGCAGGAATTCGCCGGTTGTTTCCTCGCGCCCAAAGCCCGGACCCAACAGCAGCGACGTATACCCCTCAAGCTCTTTGCGCAGCACCTTGACCGCCGCCTCGTTGAGCACGCCCAGGTCGTGCGGCAGCAGGATCCAGGTCGCTTCGGGCAACATCCCGGCCAGCACCGGTACGATGATCTGCGGCGCGCCGACGGTCACCAGGCCTGCGCCGGAGCGGTACGCGGCGGCGGCGGCCAGGTAGGCGGCGCCGGTGTAGTTCAGGCTGCCCGCGACGACCATCGCTTTGCCGAACGTCCCCTTGTGGCTGTCGCGCGGGCGCTGCGGCAGCCGGGCACCGACCTCGCCCGCGTCGATCAGCGTGAGGGATACCCGTTCCAGCTCGTCCAGGCGCTCGGGCAGGCCGATGTCGGCGACGTGCAGCACGCCGACCGCCTCGGCGCCGGGGAAGGTCAGCAGGCCGGGCTTGGCCGCGGCAAAGGTGATGGTCTCGTCGGCAGCCAGCGCCGCCTTGTCGATCTCGCCGGTGTCGGGGTCCAGCCCACTGGGGAGATCGACCGCGACGATCAGCGGGCGGCGCGCGCGACCCGGCTCACGTGGGTGGGCAGGGGTAACGAGCGGCGCGCGCAGCGCCTCGGTTTCACGCGTGACCAGTGCCTTGCGCACGGCCTGGAGCACCTTGGCCGCCTCGCCCTTGATGGGCAGGCGAACGCTGGTGCCGAACAGCGCGTCGATCAGCACGTCGGCGTTGGCGACCAGATTCTGCAGCACGCGGTATCCCTGCGCGGCGTCGTTCTCCGCGTCGGCCACGAACACGCCGGCCTGCTGCGCGGCGGCAAAGACGGGGTCGTCGGGATCGCGCGGCTTGAGCAGGTAGGCGCCCACGCTGACGCTTTCCAGCGTTTCGAGTAGCACGCGCCCGGCAACCAACCCGTCTCCGCCGTTGTTGCCCGGCCCGACCAGAATCGCGACGCGCGGCTGCTCGATCCCGGCCAGCAGCTCGGCCACGCGCCGCGCTACCGCGCGCCCGGCCAGTTCCATCATATCGGCGTAGGTGTGCCCCCTGGCGTCGGATGCTTGCTCGATGGCGCGCATCTGTTCAGCGGTGACAATCTTGGCCATACAACATCTCACCTCGTTGAGCGATCTGTGCGATCAGTCAAAAAGCGCAATCATGGTTCTCTCGATCTGCGGCAGGTGCACCGGAAGCTGTTCCCAGCGGTCGCCGTGGTCCGCCGAGAACCAGACCGCACCCCCGTGCAGCCCGGCGTAGAGATGGCCCGGCGCGCGGGGGTCGGTCAACAGCGCGTAGGGCATATCCATCAGCGGGTCCGGCAGGCCGCCGCCCAGCTTCTGCCAGGGGCCGCCACCGCGCGCCCGGTAAATGTGCGCTTCGGCGTGGCCTGGCCGGTGCGCTTTGCGTGGGCCGGGCGATGTTGAAGCATACCACAGATCCGGTTCGGCAGGGTCAGCAGCAACCGCCCACCCGTAATGGCGATCCATCCCCTCGCCGACCTGTTGCCAGGTGCGCCCACCGTCGCGGCTGAACGCGGCGCCCGCCCCCGATCCCCCGGCCTCGTACACCCAGTTGCCGTCTGTGGCGTGGAAGATCAGCGTGTGACAGTCGCGGATCGAGCCGGGGATGTGATCGGTCCACGCCTGCCCACCGTCGAACGAGGCAACGGTCGCGCCCGCTTCAATCCCGACAACGATCGCGTCGGGATCAACCGGCGACAGCGCCAGGCCGAGCACGTAGGCGGTACCCGGCGCTTCTGCCGGGGAGAACCAGAGCCGGCGCGAGCGAATGCGGCGGAACGCCTCCAGTTCGCGCCAGGTCGCGCCGCCATCGTGCGAGAGCAGGACATGTGGCGGCTTGGTCCCGGCGGCCATCAGGCCGGGCATGGCGCGGCTGACCGTGACGGACTTGACGTTCTGCCCGTCGAGCGCGTAGGGCTGCCAGGTCGCGCCGCGATCGGTCGAGCGCCACAGACCTCGCCCCTGCGTCCCTGCCAGCAACGTGTCCGGATGATGGGGATCGACGGCAAGAGCGCGGACATCCACGTTCGGGAGCACAGTTTCGACCGACCACGTGTCGTCCGTCTGACGTGTGGCGCGGGCCAGTCCCGGCCCCGCGGGAGCGATAAAGACGGTTGCGTTCATGAGATTCTCCGCTGACTCTATTCGCAGGTATAGAATATAGCAGGACCGGCGCAGGTTCGGCGGATTGGGCGGCAGAAAAGAAGCAGAGCGCGCAGCCCTGCGCGCTCTGCAAAGCAGCCTGAAGGCCGGCGCGCTTAGTAGGCGTCCAGATCAACAAAATAGGCGGACGCGGCGCGGTCGATCAGCTCTTTGGTCAGCGCGGGCGGGGTGTTCTGGTAGCGGGCGATGTCGATCAACTGCTCGACGATATCGCGCGGGTGGACGGCGCGCAGGTTGCGGTTGGCCTTGACATACCACTCCTGGATCAGATAGTTCAACGCGCGGTCGTCGAAGGGGATGTGCCGGGACTCGCAGACTTTGATGAAGATCTCGCGGAACTGCTCTGGTGTCGGGTCGCCGACCTCGATCTTGTGCGGGATGCGGCGCAGGAACGCTTCATCCACCAGGTCGGCGGGCGGCATATTCGTGCTGAAGACGATCAGCACATTGAACGGGATCTCGATTTTGCGCCCGGTGGAAAGCGTCAGGAAGTCGACGCGGCTTTCGAGCGGCACGATCCAGCGGTTGAGCAGGTCGCGCGGGCGCACCTGCTGGCGGCCAAAGTCATCGATCAGGAACATGCCGCCGTTGGCCTTCATCTGGAAGGGCGCTTCGTAGTATTTGTTGATCGGGTCGTAGACCAGGTCCAGCGTCTCCAGGGTCAGCTCGCCGCCGACCATGATCACCGGGCGGCGGATGCGCAGCCAGCGTGGGTCGCGGCGCTCGCCGGTCGCGGTGGCGCGGCGCTGTGGATCGTCGTTGTCCGGCAGAACCTGGTGGTTGATGTTGTCGAAGACGCGCACCACCTGCCCGTCCACATCGACGGCGTAGGGGATCCACATCGGCGCGCCGAGGATCATCGCGCCGACCTTCTGCGCGATGGTGGTCTTACCGTTGCCGGGCGGGCCGTACATGAAGATCGCCTTGCCGGAGTTCACCGCCGGCCCGATGCGCCCGTACATTTCCTCGCTGAGGGTCATGCCGCGTAGCGCCTTTTCGAGCGTGTCGCGGTGGACGGTGAGCCGGGCGCGGGCCTGCGCGTTCATCGCCGCCACATACTGTTCCAGCGTGACCGGGCACGGCCCGGCGTACTGGGTGCGCGCCAGCGCCTCGTGCGCTTTTTCCAGCCCGCGCGCGGTCAGCACATACTCGTAGGCTCCGGAGCCGAGGCCGCCGCCGCCGCGCACTTCGACGAATTTCTCGCGCTTGAGCGTTTCCAGCACGATCTCGACGACGCCCGTGAACGGCAGGTGCATCTGGTCGGCGACGTCGTTGCCGGAGAGGTAGCCGCCGAAATAGAGCGTCTTAATCGCCAGGTCCGAGAGTATGCCGATATTGAGGCCGACATCCCTCAGGGTGCGGATCGGGGGTGGCGACCACGGCCCGCTTTGAGAGCGCGCCTGGGGAGCAGGGGGCTGCCGGGTCATAGGGTGACATCCTCCAAAACAGCACCAACGCGCAGCACTTCATCTTCGGTGTTATAGCAATGCATCGACAGCCGGATATACGGCCAGCCGCCGGCGTCCAGGTGTCGGGTGATGCGAATGCCGGCCGCTTTGAGCGCGGCGAGATAGGCGCTTGCCGTCCGGCTGGCCTGGTCCAGGTCGCTGCCGGGCACGCGGAAGGTGGCAATCGGGCCGTGCAGCGCCGGATCGCGCGGCGTGATCACCTCGTAGCCGCGTGCGCTCAGGTCGTCCATCGCCACGGCTGCCAGATGCGAGGTCCACGCCTGGATGTTGGCGAGACCGAGGTCACTCAGGAAGCGCACGCTGGCCAGCAGCGCCGCCATGTCGATCAGGCTGGCCGTGCCCATCATGAAGCGCAGGGCGGCCTGGCGGGGGATCAGGTCATAGCGCAGCCAGTGCTCCCAGCCCTCGACCGCGTTGACGCCGACCAGCCCCACGCGCAGCCGCTCGGCGACCGCTTCGCGCACGTACAGAAACCCCATGCCCGGCGCGGCCATCAGCGATTTCTGGCCGCCGGCCATCAGCACATCGATCGGTGTGGCCTGCACGTCGACCGGAATGTGCCCCGCAGATTGGATCGCGTCGACCACAAAGAGGATGTCGCGCTCGCGGCAGAATGCGCCCAGCGTGTCCAGGTCGGCGCGGTGCCCGGTGAGAAACTGCACCGCACTGACGACGACAACCTGGGTGCGCGCATCAACGCTGCGCGCCAGCGCGTCGAGCGACAGGCCGCCCTGATCCGCCGGAACCAACCGCAGCTCGACACCTTCGCGAGCCAGCGCCATGAAAGGATACACGTTCGACGGAAACTCAACGTCGCACATCACGACATTGTCGCCGGGCGACCAATCCACCGCGCGGGCCAAAGCGTTCATGCCGGCGGATGTGCTGGTCAGGGGGGCGACCTCGTGCGGGCGCGCGGCGTGGATGAAAGCGGCCAGCTCGGTCGAAAAACGGGTGAAGATATCGGCGAGCCGGTCGCCGGCCGAAGCCGGGACGAAGAATGACATCGGCTCGTTCGCCAGCCGGTCGACTGCCTCGTGCGCTGCGTCCTGCACCGGGCGCGGTAGCGGCGAAATGCTGGCGTGGTTCAGATAGACGACCCGGTCCGCGATCGGAAAAGCCCGGCGGACTGCCCCGAGATCGTAAGCAGGCTGGTTGGTCACAGTTCCCTCATCATTCCGTGGTTCGAGCACAATCGGGCGACGTGGACGCCCGTGCTGGCCCTAATTATACTCATTGCGTCCGGGCGGGATACCCGGACAGGGGCGGAAAAGCTTAGGATTTTGTAACGGAATCCTAACGCTTGTTGGCTCAACGTAGGTTGTCGGGCCTGGGTGCGGGTGCTATACTGGCGCGCAATCGCCCAACCTCTATCTGCCGGTGTGTACGGGAATCGCTGATGATTGATCGAATCGAGTGGCTGGGGCACGGAAGCTTTCGCATTCAGGGTCCCCCTCTGATTTATATCAACCCCTGGCGAGTCGCGCGCAACGCCTTTCACGCAGATGTCATCCTGATTTCCTCTGACCAGTACGATCACTGCTCGCCTGCCGACATCGACAAGCTGCGCGGCCCGCACACGGTCGTGCTGGGCAACGCGGGGGCGGCGGCGGTGCTGGGTTCGCATATGTCGGTGTTGCGCCCGTGGCAAAGCATCAACATCGGCCCGGCGCGGATCACAGCCGTCCCGGCCTACACCTTTACAGCACACCATCCAGTCTCCAAGGGCGGGCTGGGCTACATCATTTCTCTCGATTACTACGATATCTACTACGCCGGGCTGACGGATGTCATCCCCGAGATGAAGCACGTGCAGGCCGATGTCGCCATTGTTCCTGTGGCTGCCGGGCAGGGCACGATGACGCCCGAAAGCGCGGCAGAGTTCCTGAACGCGATGCGGCCCCGCTGGGTCATCCCGAGCCATTGGGGCACGCTGGCCGGAACCCAGCTCGACGTGCAGATGCTTGAGCAGGCGTTGGACAGCGGGATCTCGGTTGTTTTGCACGAAACAGTACGGTAAAAAATCGGCGGGGATATCTTGCGCCCGCCGTTTTTTATGGTATAGTGATTTATGGACTAACTAAGTTTGCGCTCTGCTCAAGATATTTAGCGTCGAAAAGTACATTTGATCGGCGAAGAGACACGTTTGTAAGTGAGTGCGTTTGGTCAACTAGTCGGATCATAAGAAACTAGACAAGTTAGTTCGTTAAATGCGAGCTTTGACCACCTCATCTAACTGGACCGCTTTACGTACTTAGTGCAACTGTTTTGAAAGAGAGTGTTTTTTCAGGCGGCTCGCAACGGGCCGCCTCTCTTTTTCCCGCCGGAAAGCGTGCCCCGGCCAGAAGCTGGCAGGAACTTTGCGGACCGAAGCATGGGACGAAACCGGGCGCCATGCGTAGGGAGGGCGAGCAAGCCCGGCCCGTGCGACATGCGGGGTCAAACGCGCGGCGGTCGGGGGCAGCGAGCGATGCAAGCATCGCCCCTACCAGCACGTCCAACACCGGCGCTCATAGTCAGGCACGCTCTAGGGCAGCGGGATCAGAGTCCGGACGCGACGCCCGCGCTCGTCGGTCACAGCTTCGGTCACCCAGCCGGAGTCCCCACCGGCCGTGCGCACCTGCCACCAGCGCAGCCCATCCACCACCCGCGGACCGCCGAGCACGGTCACGAGCGTGCCGTTCGGCAGGGTCGCGAACGCCGCACCGCCGGGCGCCGCATACATGTTGAGCGGTTGCTCGCCGCCCGTGACGATCAGCGCGGTGTCGGTGCGGATCACGACCGGGCCCCAGGACGGAGCGGCGATCTCGCCGAGGGCGGGCGACAGGTCGCGCAGCGCGCCCGTTGCGTCCAGATAGTAAGGCGTTCCGTACGGGTCATCGGGCGAGGCATATGCCACCAGAACCGCTTCTTCCCCCTGGCCGTCCCACAGGTATTCGAGCCATCCCTCGTCCACAAGCGGCTCGGTGACCGGCACCGGATCTGCCTGGCCCGCCGCGCTCACATAGAGTCTCCAGGTTTCGGCGGCCCCGGCGGGCTGGGCGGTGAACGTCACGATGCCGTTGGGAAGCTGCTGGGCCAGGCGCGGCTCAAGGGCGGCATCTGGCTCGACCAGCACCTGCGTGCTCAGTGTATCCGGCTCGATGCGCAGCACCTGACCATCCCCGGCGGCAATGATCGCGCTGCCGTCTGCCGACCAGCGAGCATCGGCGTAGCTGCCTGGGGGCAGCGTCGCCTCGTTCCACACCGGGATGATCTCGCCCGCGGTGATGTTAACCCGCACGGCACCCAAGCCGCGTGCGGTCCGTGCGCCGACCAGAATCTCCGTACCGTCCGGGCGCCAGTAAAGCGGCCCGGTGTAGATTACCGCGTCCGCCCCGCCTGTGCTGCTGCGCGCCAGATGTACACTGCGGCCATCGGTCCCGCGTAGCCAGACGCCGTCCAGGGGAAAGTCGCCCCCGGCGCCGGGTTCAATACCGGGTGTTTGCAGCACATACGCCAGCCAGCCACCGAGCGGCGACCACGCCAGCGCCTGGAACGTCAGCCGGACTCCGTCCGGTCCGGCAGGCGGGACAACCGGCAGGCCGCCGATGGTCATTTCTCCGTTGTTCGCCACATAGGCCAGCGTGCCGTCCGGCGCGACGCTGTAGGCCGCCACGCCCCAGGGGGTGTAGCTGAGCTGCTCCGGCGCCGTCAGGCCCCACTGCAACCGCCAGACTTGCGGCGCTCCGGCATCCCCGCCCAGATAGTAGAGCGTCTCCGGCAGCGCGTCGATGTCATCCAGGCCGGTCATGGCGAAGAGATCGCGCCCGGTTCCGGCGATCGCCCGGCCGCTGCCGTCGTCGAGCGGCGGGACGGTCGGCGGGATCGACGGCGTGCGCGTCGGCGCGAGCGTGGGCGGCAGCAGGAACGGAGTGGGACTTTGTTCCGGAGTGGGGGTGCTGGCGGGGAGCGGCGTCGCGGTCGGATCGGATGGCGTAGGCGACGCGGTTTCGGTCGGCGTGTTGGTGGGCGGCGCGGTCGGTGAGGCGACCGGGCCGACGGTTTCAGACGGGGCCACCGTCGCGGTTGCCAGCAGCAGCGCCGGCGTCGCGGTGATGACACGCGGCGCGCTGTCCTGGCTCAGCGTGCAGCCGGTCAGCGCCGCCAGGGCGATGATGATGACGGTCAGTCCGGCGCTCTTTACAGCGAAGCGACTCATGAATTTCGTTGCGCGGTCCTTTCCACCTTATTGACCAAGTTTACACGCCGGAGCAGCTTGCTGGCGAAAAAAGAGGGCGCGTGTGCGCCCCCCGATTGGCTCTGTTTCGCTCGCGCCCGTTACGCCGCGCTGTCCAGCGTGCCGTCCTCGCGCCAGCGCAGCACGCGGTTGTTCTCCAGGATGATCTGGGGCCGCGCGGTGCCGCGAATGACGTCCGCATTCACGACCACGCGCTGCACGATCCCCTTGAACGACGGGATCTCGAACATGACGTCGAGCAGCGCGCCTTCCATGATGCTACGCAGTCCGCGCGCGCCTGTCTCGCGTTCGGCGGCCAGATCCGCCGCGGCGTGTAGCGCGTCTTCGGTGAACTCCAGGTCTACGCCGTCCAGCCGGAACATCTGCTGAAACTGCTTGACCAGCGAGTTCTTTGGTTCCTTGAGGATGCGCACCAGGGCGTCGCGGTCGAGCGGATCAACGACCGTGATCACGGGCAGGCGCCCGACCATCTCCGGGATCATCCCGAACTTGATCAGGTCTTCCGGCGCGACGTAGTGCAGCAAGCTGGAGCGGTTGACACGCTCTTCGTCCGCCTGCGCGCCGAACCCAAGCGCGCCCTTGACGCCGATCCGCCGCGCGATGGTCTCTTCGAGCTTGTCGAACGTCCCACCGCAGATGAACAGGATCTTGCGCGTGTCGATCTGGATGAACTGCTGGTGCGGGTGCTTGCGCCCGCCC
>DYEN01000313.1 GCA_020725705.1 Anaerolinea sp. | reverse complement strand
CTGCCGCTGGCGGCGGTGGCCCGCCGGATGGCGCTCGATGTGCCCTGGCTGGCGCCGCTATGGGCGCTGGTCCCGGCGGCGCTGATGTTCGCCGGATCATGGAACACGGTTTACCCGGCGTTGAGTGTGGTGGCGTTTGGGTTGCTGCTGCGCGGCTACGACGCGCGGCACGGCGCGGGCTGGTGGGCGGCGTCGGGACTGATCGCCGGGCTGCTGACCTTCGCCAATTTCTCGATGATTCCGCTCGTCGGGCTGCTGGGGCTGTACACGTTGCTGCGGCACGTACTCAACGAGCGGCGGGCGAGGCCGGGGTGGTTCCCGGTGCAGGTCGGTGTGTGGTTCGGGCTGGGGCTGGCGCTACCTTGGCTGATATTCTGGGCGCTGACCGGCAGTGCGCCGCTTGAAATGGCGCGCGTGGCGTTCGAGCGGCATCTGGAACTCGACCGTCCGTACGTGCCCTGGCTGTGGATGCACGCCTGGGAATGGGCGTTGCTGGGTGGCTTGCCGGTGGTGATCGCGGCGCTGCTGGCGCTGGTCCGCTGGCGGCGCGAGCAGGACGTGCTGCCGCCGGCGCTGTTCGGCACGCTGGGGTTGCTGCTGCTCAGCGGGACGGCGCGGGGCGAAACCGGGCGCGTGTGGCTGTTTCTGATCCCCTTCGCGCTGTTAAGCGCGGGGCAGTGGATCGCGCGGCTGGGTGCGCCGGACGAGCGCGCGCGGATCTGGCGCGGGCTGTGGGCAGCGCAGAGCGTCCTGCTGCTGGCGCTGGCGAGCACCTGGGCGGTGATGGGCGCGCCGGATCTGGCTCCGCACCCGGATCCGCCGCCGGCGCAGGCTGCCGCCGTGCCGCAGGATGCCCGTTTCGATGCCGGCTTCCGGCTGGTGGGCTGGTCGGCTGATATGGATGATGGTGCGGTTGTGCTGCATCTCAACTGGCGCAGTGAGCGGCAGGTAACCACACCTTATTACTTTGCGGCTTTGCCGGTTGGGCCGGACGGCACGCTGGGGGCATCGGTCGTCTGGCAGCCGGACGAGACACGCTACCCGGTGACGTGCTGGCGCCCCGGCGAGACGGTGTCCGATACGGTGCGCTTGCCGCTTCCGGCGGGGGCGGGCGGCGACTGGTTCATCAGCCTGTCGGCGTTCGCGGACGTCGAGCGCCCGCTGGACACGGTCGGCGTGACCCTGCCGGACGGCTCGCGCGACCGGCAGATCGGGCTGGGGCCGGTACGGGTTGGTTGAGGGGGGCCGGTCCGGAGTGACTGCGAGCGGATGGGTATGAACGAGCAGGATTTCGAGCGCGCGCCAGAGTCCGGCGTGCCGGGGTATCCCGGTCCGGATGATTCTCCGGCGGCCCCGGCTCCCCAGGACGGCAGCCCGGCTGAGGCAGCGCCGGTGATCTTCGAAGACCTGACACTGGCCGAGGCGCTGGGCTATTTGTTCTGGCGACCGGCACGCACCGCGCGCCTGTTCTGGCGTGTGCTGACCTACGATCCGGCGGCGGACGCGGACACAGGCGCGGTGAGCCGGCGGTCCGATGGGCGCGAGGTGGCTCCGCCCGAACCGGAACCCTGGGACGAGGACGAGCCGCTGCCTGCTCCGCACGAGGAACCGGTCAGCGAGGGCGAGACGGCAGCCCCCGATGCGGCGCGGTGGGTTCGGCCTGGCGCGCTGGCCGCCGCGATCCTGCTGGCGCTGCAAGGCGGAGTGACTCTGCACGCTGCCGCTCTGGACCCGGTGGCCCGGCTGCGCGGCGACACGCGCGGCGCGCTGGTGTGGTTTGTGCTGAGCGGCGCGCTGGTGGTCGGTGCGGAACTGTACGCCGCGCGCGGCTGGTGGGCACGGCGTTTGCCGCGCGCGGCGGCGATGATCCGCCCGGTGGTGGGGGACGCGACGGCTCGTTGGCGGCGCGTGGCCTGGACAGGCGCCGCCATCGCGGCGCTGGCGCTGGCTCTGATTGCGCCCGGCGGCATGGTGGGCGCCGCGATCCTGTTGGCGCTGAGTGTCGCGCTGTGGCTTGGGCTGCTGATCGGCCTGGCGCCGCCCGAAGATGCGCTGCCGGATCGGCCCGAAGAGGACGAGCCGGACGAGAGCGACGCGGCCATCTTCCACGTGCGCTCGATGATCGTGCCCGCGCCCGCCGCGCAGCCGGTGCCGCAGCGCAGCGCTCCGGTGACAGCCTGGCTCCAGGCGCACACCCCGGCTCTGGCACTGATCCCGGCGGCGGTGCTGCTTTCCGGCCTGGCGTACCGCGCCAACGTTCAGCGTGCGCCCAACGGCACGGTGATCGACGTGGTGTTGACGTCGGGCGGTGTGATCCTGTGGACGCTGTCGATCGTGCTGTGGGCGGCGGTTCTGCTCGTCGACTGGCGCGCCCGGCAGCAGCCCGGACCGCGCCCGCGCGCGAAGACGGCCCGCCCGGCGCGCCGCTGGTGGCAGCAGCCGGACGGGCTGGTGACCGCCCTCGCGCTGCTGGCGATCATCGCCGTGGGCGCTTATTTCCGTCTGCACGACCTGGATTCAACCCCGCCGGAGATGACCAGCGACCACATTGAAAAGCTGCTCGACGCGTTGCGCGTCAGCGAGGGGCATGTGGCGGTCTTCTTCCCGAACAATGGCGGGCGCGAAGGCTTTCAGATGATGGTCGTCGCCTTCATTGCGGACGTGCTGGGCGTCGGCTTCAATTTCCGGGCGCTCAAGCTCGCCAGCGCGCTCGAGGGCATCCTGACACTGCCGGCGTTGTGGTGGATGGCGCGCCAGGTGATCGGCACGGAGACGGCGCGCACCCGGCGGCTGGGCAACTGGGTCGGGCTGGCGCTGGCGGGGTTGGTGGCGATCAGCTCGTGGCACGTCATGCTCTCGCGCCTGGGGCTGCGGATTGTGCTGACGCCGCTGACTACCGCGCTGGCGATTGGCTTTCTGGCGCGGGCCATGCGCCACAACCGGATGCGCGATTATGTGGCGCTCGGCCTGACGCTCGGGGCGGGAGTCTATTTCTACCAGGCGAACCGTATGCTGCCGGTGCTGGCGGTGATCGGCGTGGCGCTGGCGGCGCTGGGCGCGGCGCGGGGCTGGCGGGATGTGCTGCGGATCGCGCTCGAAGGGCTGGCGCTGGGTACAGCAGCGATTCTGCCGGTGCTGGCGTATGCGGGCGGCGCCTCGCTGCTGGAACGAAGCGAGCGTGCTAACCTGCACGAGTTCGGCAAGCAGCTCGGCACGCTGATTCCGCTGGCGGCGATGGCGTGGTTCGCGATCGTGGCGCTGGCGGCGCGGGCGCGGCGCGGCGCGACGTCGCGCTATGGCGGCGGCTTGCTGGCGACGGCTGTGATCGCCCTGGCGCTCTATCTGCCGATGCACCACTACAGCCTGCTGTATCCGGACGAGTTCTGGAACCGCACGCGCGGGCGGCTGTTCGGCGAAGAGACGTTCTGGCGGATCGATCCCGATACCGGGCAGACGGTCGCCTATCACCCCTCGCTGGCCGAGCAGATCGAGCGCGTTTGGGAGCAGCGTGGGGTGCTGGTCGACAACTACGCCGATGCGCTGCGCATGGCGCACTGGCAGGGCGACGGCGCGTGGATCAACAACGCTAACGGGCATCCGGCGCTCGACGGGCTGACCGGTGGACTGCTGATCTTAGGACTGGTGCTGTGGGGCGTGCGGATGGCGCGGCGCCCGACGGCGGTCGACTGGCTGGTTCCGGCGGTGGTGCTGGTGATGCTGCTGCCTTCCGCGCTGACGCTGGCCTATACCATCGAAAACCCGAGCTTTACGCGGGCCAGCGGCGCGATCCCGGCCGCCTTCCTACTGGCGGCGCTGCCGCTGGGCGCGCTGGGCGCCGGGCTGAGCGAGGCTCCGCGCGAGCGATGGCGCGCGCTGGCAGGCGCTGCTGCCGGTCTGGCAGCGATCGCGCTTGTCCTGGCGGGGGCCATTGGGCCAAACTGGCGCAATTACTTTACGGACTACCGCCTCAGCTACAGCCATAGTTGGAAGCCCTATCACGCCATCGCCGCGCCGATGAAGGCATTCGCGCAGGGCGAGGGCAGCTATGGCAACGCCTTTATGGTCGCCTATCCGCACTGGCTCGACCACCGCATCCTCGGCGCGGTCGCCGGAGACCTGCGCTGGCCGAACGGGCTGGTCACGCGCGAGCAGATCTTCGACCGAATCGCGGCCAATCGCGGCACGCCCTACGCCTATGACCCGTCCAAACCGCTGTTTATCATGGTTCACCCGCAGGATCACGCCACCCTCGCTTTCCTGGAAGATACCTTTCCGGGCGGGACGGTCGAGCGCTACACCTACACCTACGAATCCATCCAGGGCATGGAAACCGGCGAGTTCCTGATCTATCGCGTGATGGCGGGCTTCATCGGTCTGGAGTGAAGTGAAGTGAGACAGGGCGGGCCTGGGCGTGTATCACCGGAGACCGGACCTTGACGGCGGCCGGCGATCAGGATAGCGTAGGGAGCGCACGCCGGTCTTTGCTCTAAACGACGGTACGACGCTTTGACCGAAACACAGTTGCCTTCGAACGACCCCGATACGCTTGCTGACGCTCCGGCGCCGCACCCTTCCGCGCCGGAGCCTGACGCGATCGACGAAGTCGTGCTTTCGCGCCGGGGGTGGGCGCTGAACATCCGTCCGGTTGACGTGCTGTTCTACGCGTTGCTGATCGCGATCTTGGCGGCTGGCGCGTGGTTGCGCTTCGACGCGCAGAACTGGGACGATTACACGCACCTGCACCCGGACGAGCGCTTCCTGACGGATGTCGTCAGCCTGCTCAATGGGCCGTTGCAGTTCACCGATCCAACGCCGGATGCCGCCGAACAGCACCGCCTGCGCTGCGAGGCACGCTATCCCGCCCAGGTCTCGGACACGGACGATCCCCAGGCGCGGCTGGCCGCACTCCAGCGGGTGGGGCGGGGCGGCTATTTCGACGCGGAGTGCTCGCCGCTCAACCCTAACAACCTCGGCAAGGGGCTGTACGTCTACGGGGAGTTCCCGCTCTTTACCGTGCACCTGGCGGGCGTGGCGCGCTCGCATCTCTCGCGCGATGTGCACGCCTTGCTGGAGACATTCGATCCCCAGGCCGCCGCTGAACACCGCGTCACGACGCATTGGGAAACCTATGCCGGAGCGCAGCTCGTCGGGCGGACCGTCTCCGCTACCGCCGACTGGCTGACGATTGTGGTGCTGTTCTTGCTGGGCCGGCGCCTCTACGGGCGCTGGACCGGTTTGCTGGCCGCCGGGTTCTACGCGGTGGCGGCGTTCCCGATCCAGCAGGCGCACTTCTGGACGGTCGATGCGTTCACGACGCTGTGGGTGACGTTGGCCCTTTATCTGGCCGTGCGCGCGCTGGACGGCGCGAGCGCCCTGCGCGGCGCGCCCACGCTGACCTATCTGGCGCTGTGGGCCGGGGCCGTGATCTGGGAAACGGCCTACTGGGAGCATCCGGTGCTCGGCGCGGCGCTGCTGGGCGGGCTGTTCCTGATCGTCCTGGCGGTGATGGCGCTGCTGCGTGGGATGTTCCCGCCGCGCCTGAGGCGTTCGTGGCTGGCCGCTTCCGCCGCCGTCGCATCCGTGCTGTATTTGGCTGTGGTGACCGCCCTGGATGTGTTGGCGCCGCGCCCCTTCCCGCCGGCGAGCGGCATGCAGGCGCTCGGCCTGGCCGCGCTGCTCTACGCGCTGGCCGTGCTGGCGCTGGAACTGATTTCGGGCGCACTGCGCGGTCCGCGGCGGGTGGGCGAGCCGGGTGCACGCCCGGCGTGGGTTGCGGCGGCGCTAGGAATCACGTGGCTGGCGTTGATGGGCGGGCTGCTGCTCGAGGTGCTGGCGCCGTGGGCGGCGTTGCTGGTGGCGCTGGGGGGCGTGGCGCTGCTGATCCTCGACGTGACCGATCTGGCGGATTACGCGCTGTTCGGTGCGGCGCTGGGTGGGGCGGTCGCCAGCCGCATCAACGTCGCGCCGCTGGCCGGGATTATCGTGCTGGCCGCGGCGATCCGTTTGCTGCCGGTGCTGGATCGCGCCCTGGACCGCTCGCAGCGATCGCACATCGTCGCGCAGGCGCTCAGCGGCGTGATGGCGGCGGCGGTTGTGGCGCTGGTGGTCTTCCGGCTACTGCAGCCGCACGCCTTCCTCGGCCCGGAAATCTGGGGTCTGCGCTTCAACCCCGGCTGGCTCGAGGATATTCGCGAGTCCGCCGTGCTGACGTCGGGCCAGTGGGACGGCCCGCCCAACCACCAATGGGCCAGCCGAACGCCGTACCTGTTCCCCTGGCGCAATATCGTGCTGTGGGGCTTTGGTCCGCCGCTGGGGCTGGTGGCGTGGGGCGCGTGGGCGTGGGCCGGGCTGGGCATCGCACGCGCCCGCCCGCAGTGGACACGCCACCTGATCCCGTTCGCCTGGGTGCTGATCGTTTTCGCGTGGTTGGGCGGGCGCTGGGTGACGACCATGCGCTATTTCCTGCCCATCTACCCGCCGCTGGCGTTGCTCGCTGCGTGGGGCCTGATCGGGCTGGTCGCGGCGGCGTGGCGGCGCTATCGTGCCCGGCCGGACACGGCCCGGCGCTGGGCGCTTGGCGGCGCGGTGGGGCTGGTCGCGCTGGTCTACGGCTATACCGCGCTGTTTGGCTTCGGCTTCCACACCATCCACCGCACGCAGCTTACCCGCGTGGCCGCGTCGCGCTGGTTCCAGGAAACGGTGCCGGGCGATTTCGGCATCTGGATCGACGCGCCGGATGGCCGACGCAAGCTGGTCAACATCGGGCGCGGGACGGTCGCGCCGGCGCCCCGGGTGTTGCGGCTGGAGCAGGGCGAGTCGGCAGAGGTGGCGTTCAGCGTGCCCGGCGAGGCGCGCGTCTTGGCCGTGACCTTCCACCACCTGGCCGATCCGGACGGCGACCCCGACCCGGAGACGTTGCGCGTCCGGCTGTGGCGCAACGACCTGTTCCTCGGGCGCCAGCTTGAGTGGGAAGGCACGCTGACCCGCGACCTGTCGCGCAGCGATGCGCCCTACGGCACGGGCTACCGCATCGACGTTGATGACGAGGTGGTGCTGGTGCCGGCGACCGCGAGCGCGGCAGGGACTCAGCCCTACGCACTGGAGATCACGGCGCTCGACGGCGGGCCGATCACGGTCATCAGCGGGGTGCTGGACGGCGGTGGGACGTCGCTCGACGCGGTGACGATCGGCGTCCAGTCCGTGCCGGACGACACCGTGAGCGGCCTGAACCTCAGCTTTGACACACCGCCGCTGATCCGGGGCTACGGCGATGACATCCCCGCCACGCCGACGCACTGGACGGCCGGCGGCAGCGATCGGGTTCAGTTCGCCATCCCGATCGACGGCGTGATCGAGACGATCGAGATTCCGCATCTGGGCGACCCGCTGGGCGATGCTGCGCCGGAGCGCGTGCGGTTTACGCTGATCGGGCCGGACGGCGAGACGCGCACGGTGACCATCGAGGACGACTTGAGCGCGGGCGCCAACCCGCTGGGGCCGCCGCGTACGCTAACCTTTGACCCGCCGCTGCCGGTGCGCAGGTTTGACGAGGCGGGCGTCGCGCAGGTTGCCACGCTGATGATCGAGGCCGAGGACCCGATCTACACCTCTGGCCCGGTGATCGCCTGGGAAGGCGATTGGGACGACCCGGTCCCCTGGCCGGTGTGCCCGCTGCCGGACGATGACTTCTACCGCGATGACCTGCCCTCGGGCCTGTCCGGCTACGACTGCGGCGCGATGGGGATGTACGGCGCGCACTATCAGGGCCTCAAGCTGTGGATGGTGGCCGAGGACAACGACCAGAAGTTCACCGCGATGACCAACGCGCTCGACCAGGCGGATTACATCGTCATCACCAGCAATCGTTTCTACGATTCGCTGAGCCGCATCCCCATGCGCTGGCCGATGACGATGGCGTTCTACGACGCGCTGTTCGACGGGCGGCTTGGCTTTGAGCTGGTCAAGACCTTCGAGTCGTACCCGCGCCTGGGGCCGATCACCATCCCGGACCAGATTCTGCCGACCGGCGATCATCCGGCGTGGCTCAACGAACACTGGGAAGCCGAAGAAGCTTACCATGTCTACGATCACCCGGCGGTGCTGGTCTTCCGCAAGACGGACACCTACTCGCTGGAGAACACCGTCGCGATCCTCAACAGCGTTTCGCGCCGCCCGGTGACCGCCGCCGTGCCCGGCTACACGCCCGATCCGGAACCGGTTGGGCTGTTCGCGTGGAACGCGGTCCAGGCATCACAGGCGCCCACGCTGCTTCAGTTCACCGCGGATCAGTGGGCGATCCAGCGCGCGGGCGGCACCTGGCGCGAGCTGTTCGACCTTGACGCGTTGATCAACCGCAACCAGGTCGTCGCCGTCGTCATCTGGTGGCTGGCGATCGCGGGGGTAGGGTGGCTGGTCTGGCCGTTGCTGTTCGCGGCCTTCCCGGCCCTGGCCGACCGCGCTTTTCCGGCGGCGCGGATCACGGCGTGGCTGCTGGTCGCGTGGCTGGCGTGGGTAGGCGGCGCGCTCAAGCTGCTGACCTGGACGCGCACCGGCCTGGCGCTGATCGTGCTGGGGCTGGTCGGGCTGGCACTGCTCGCCGGGTGGAGCCGCCGTGCCGCCCTGCGCCGCTATTTGCGTGCCAACTGGCGGCATCTGCTGGCGGTTGAGGCGCTGGGGCTGGTGTTGTTCCTGGCGTTCCTGGGGGTGCGGCTGGGCAACCCGGACCTGTGGCAGAGCGGGCTGGGCGGCGAGAAGCCGATGG
>DYEN01000312.1 GCA_020725705.1 Anaerolinea sp. | reverse complement strand
GCGGCAGAAGACGGCGCGCTGGACCTCTCCGACCTGGATGGCACACCGGTTCCCACCAGCGCCGGTGGCCAGGCGGCTGCAGTTGCGGCGTTGCCTCAGGTGGGCGTTGCCGGCGCGGCCCGCCAGCCTGCGACACCCGTCCCGTCGCCCACGCCGCGCGGTGGCGCGGCCCCGGTCCGGCCAACGGCTGCCGGTGTGGTGATCAGCGACGACTTCCAGCTGGGGATCCAGGTTCAGCCGAACGCCGATCCGGAAGTGCATCGCGTCTGGATGGGCGAGGTGCGCGATAAGCTCAAGCTGAAGTGGATCAAGCAGCAGATCCGCTGGGAAGATGTCGAGCCGCAGCCCGGTCAGTACGACTGGCATATGCTCGATGTAACGCTTGACCTGGCGGCGGAGTATGACATCCTGGTCATGGCGAGCGTGCTCGATACGCCCGATTGGGCGCGCGAGCCGGGCGCGCCGCTCAACAAAGAGGGGCCGCCCGCCGACCCGCAGGTCTTCGCCAACTTCCTGACCCAGCTTCTGACCCGCTACAAGGGCAAGATCCACGCCGTCGAGGTGTGGAACGAGATGAACATTGACCGCGAGTGGGCTTCGATCCACGGCCTTAGCGCGCGCAACTACGTCAACTTGCTGCGCGTGGCGCGCGACGCGATCAAGGCCGTCGATCCGAACATCATTGTGATCAGCGGCGCTCTCTCGCCCACCGGCGTCAACGATGGCGTGGGCGCGTATGATGACTTTGTTTACATGGACATGCTGATCCAGGCCGGGATGCTGGATGTGGCGGACTGCGTCGGGGCGCATCACAACGGCTATAACATCGGCCCGAACGTCCCGTGGAACAGCGTCCCGAACGATCCGAGCGCCGTGTTCCGCGGCCCGTTCAACAACCCGCATCATAGCTGGTCGTTCTACAGCACGCTCAACGGCTACGCGCAGAAGATCCAGCAAGCGGGCAGCGACAAGAAGCTGTGCATCACCGAGTTCGGTTGGGCCGTGTCGGAAGACCTGGGCGGCACGCCGCAAAACTTTGAGTTTGCGCGCGACAACACGCTGCAAGAACAGGCGCAATATCTCGGCGAAGCGATCGAGCTGATGCAGGATTGGGGCTTTGTCTGGCTGGCGTTCATCTGGAACCTCAACTACGGGCCGCAGGCCGGTTGGGACGCGACCGACAACAACGTGCCGTACTCGCTGCTGCGTCCG
>DYEN01000311.1 GCA_020725705.1 Anaerolinea sp. | reverse complement strand
GGACGCTCGCCGAGGGTCACGCTATGCTCGCGCGAGACGCCGCGCCACTCCGTGGTGACGGTGATCTCGTCGCCCGGCGCATAGGACGCGATCAGATCGACCAGCGCCTGGGCCGAGTCAACCGCCGTGCCGTCCACCGCGGTGATCACGTCCCCCACGCGAATACCGGCTTCATCGGCAGGCGAACCGGGCACGACCTCGCGCACCACCACGCCTTCGTCCGAATCCGCGATCGACACACCCAGCCAGGCGGGTTGTCCGGCCTGGAGCGTGCTGTTTGCGACGGGTGCTTCGTCGTCGGCGCGCACGATCCCCAGGCCCAGGCCGCTCAGGACCAGGACCAGCGCAATCCCAAGAGAAACTAACCGCTTCCGATCAGACATAGTCTGCGACACCTCCATTCTTCATGACTGTTGACGCAAACGCAGTTCCAGCTCACACACCATCAGCCAGCATGGATTACGCCGGGTAATCCGCGTTTAGCCATGAATCAATGTGGCAATAAAGTGTAAAGAATGTGTAAGCGCGATCTTAGAAATGTCTAAGAAGTCTAAGAAATTGGCTCAGGCGGAGAGGTGACCCGGTTCAGCGAGGCCGCGGCAGACGCACGGCGCGCAGGCCGGGCAGCGGGGGGCGCGAAGCAGTCGGGTGATGCTCGGAATCCGGCAGCAACGGCAGGCGCACCGTGAAGACCGACCCGGCATCGACCACGCTGCTGACGCTGATCGATCCGCCGTGCGCCTCGGCGATCCACTTGGCGATGGACAGGCCCAGGCCGGTCCCACCCTGCCCGCGCGAGCGCGCCTTGTCCACCCGGTAGAAGCGGTCGAAGACATGCGGCAGGTCTTCGGGCGGGATGCCCACGCCGGTGTCGCGGACGGTGAGCACCGCTTCGTTGCCCTCGCGGACCAGGCTCAGCGTGATCGTGCCGCCGGAGGGCGTGTATTTGATGCCGTTGGACACCAGATTCAGCAGAAGCTGTTTGAGGCGGTCCGCGTCACCCAGCACGCGCGCCGGCTCGACCTGCCCCAGCGCGATCGTAACTCCGTCCGACAGCATTTGCGCCTGATGGTAGACCTCTACCAGCAGGGTGTCCAGCTCGGCGGGCACCTGCTCCAGTGGGAGCCGCCCGGCGTCGGCCTTGGCGAGCAGCAACAGGTCTTCGACCAGCCGGGACATGCGGCGCGCCTCGCTGGCGATCGCTTCCATCGCCTCGTCGTCCGGGCCGATGCGGCGCATCAGGTCGATGTTGCCCTGGATAGTCGTCAGCGGCGTGCGCATCTCGTGCGAGACATCCGCCACAAAGCGGCGCTGGACGTTGAACAGGCGCTCCAGCCGTTCGAGGGTGTTGTTGAAGATGTGTGTGAGCTGGCCCAGCTCGTCGGGCGGGCCGTCGTAGGGGATGCGGCGGCTGAGGTCATCTGCCGCGGTGATCTGCTTGGCCGTCTGGGCGATGGCGTCGATGGGCCGCAACGCCCGCCGTGCCAGATAGTCGCCCAGCAGCAGCGAGACCAGCAGCGCCAGCGCCCCGCCGACCAGCATGATCTTCAGCAGGCGGTCGATGGCCGCGTCCACCGTGCGCAGCGAGGCGGCCACCTGGATATAGCCCCGCACCCGGCCATCGACGATCAGCGGGGCAGACATCACCCGGCGGTGGTCGCCGCCGAGGTAGACGTCGCGCCGCACCTCGTGTGACTCGCCCAGTGCCATCGGGTCCAACGGCTCGTTGTAGCCGTAGCCGAGCAGGCTGTACGATACGGTGTGCAGGAAGGGCCGCCCCTGCTCGTCGTAATGCCAGACCTGCACGAATAGCCCCGGCGTGCTGCGTGCTTTGGGCGACATCGACCCGCCTGAGGTCGGCCACATGATGTCGTTGATCGCGTTGTAGCGCTCGTCCTCGATCACGTCGCGCAGCGTCTCGTCCACCTGCATGCGCAGCGTCCAGCTCAGGATGCTCGATGTGGCCGCGATGAAGACGAGAATCACCACGGCCAGCAGGCTCGAATAGAGGAAGGTTAGGCGGGTGCGAATGGTCATACGGCTGGGCGCTCTGCTGCCCTCATGCTGCGCGAACGATGGGGCGTGCGTTGTCTGTCAGTGTAGCACCAGAATGTGAGCAGAGGATGAGAAACGCCAGAGGGTGGCTGTTAGCGTGCCTGACCGGAATGCGGCGCCGGAGCGGTCGGCCGGCCCCGGCGCCCACCCCAACCCCGTTAGTCTTCGCGCAGCACATATCCCACGCCGCGCACGGTGTGGACCAGGCGCGGCTCGCCGTTTTCTTCCGTTTTCTGGCGCAGATAGCGCACGTACACTTCGATGATGTTGCTCTCGCCGCCGAAGTCGTAGCCCCACACCCGGTCGAAGATCATTTCGCGTGTCAGCACCCCGCGCGGGTTGCGCATGAACAGCTCGAGCAGCTCGTACTCTTTGGCCGTCAGGTCGATGAAACGGTCGCCACGCTGGGCGCGGTGCGTGCCTGTGTCCAGCGAGAGATCGGCAAAGCGCAGCACTTCCGGCTGCGACGACGGCGCGGCACGCCGGAACAGCGCCCGGATGCGCGCCAGCAGTTCATCGAACGCGAACGGTTTGACGAGATAATCGTCGGCGCCGGCGTCCAGCCCCAACACGCGATCCTGCACGTCTTCCTTGGCGGTCAACATCAAGATCGGGACGTCGCTGGCAGCGCGCAGGCGCTTGCAGACTTCCAGCCCGTCCAGCCCCGGCAGCATCCAGTCGAGGATCACCAGGTCCGGCGGTGTATCGCGCGCCATCTCTAGGCCCTGCTGCCCGTCGTAGGCCACGTCAACGCGATAGCCCTCGTAGATCAGGCCGCGCTTGACAAACTGAGCGATACGCTCTTCGTCTTCAATGACCAGAATCCGCTCTGGCATCACGGTCTTCCTTTCCAGAGGTGGCCCGCTCTACATACTTATAATTGTACCCGGATGCGGCCCGGCGCGGTATGAGACCCCGCGCCAGGCTCGCACCCGGGCGCGTAACCGTTTCGGTCGGCCTAGCGCACCCACCCCGGCGCGCGCGCCGGGGCCGGCGCAGGCGCGGCCCACACCTCTCCGGTGCTGAGATCCGCGATCACCAGCTCGCCCTCGATTCCGTCCGGTGTGTAGGTCGTGTTCCGCAGCCCGGCCACCAGGCGGGGTGCCGCGCCCGCTGCTGCCGGCGCCAGTTCGGGCGCGTCCAGCACCGCGCCCGCCTCGCCATACAGCGGCGCGAACGATCCCGGCGCGCTGCCCGCCAACAGACGCATCCACTGCGGCCCCATCCCGGCGCTGGACCCGACGACCACATACCACGTGCCGTCCGGCGCCTGCGCTGCGTCGAAGACCGGGCGATCGTTGCCCAGCAGCGTCACAGGCGCGGCGTCGGGCGTGGCCGGATCATGCAGGTATAGTCCCGGTGTGCTGTAGCCGAAACTGGCGCTGGTGCTCGCCACGCGACCATCGACCGTCCACTGCGCTTCGCCCGCGACCGAACCCGGAAGTTCGGTCACGCTGCCATCGGCCAGATCGATGACACCCGGATACGAGCCTTCATATAGCCCGATGGTGACCAGCAGGCGCGTTTCGTCGGCGTTCCACTGCGGCCGCATGTAGACGCGGATCGCGATCACATCCTGATCGTCGAGCACGTTCGGGACCACCCGGCGTGGCAGTTCGCTGCCGTCGGACGGCACGAGCCACAGCCCGCGCTCGTCGCTGAATGCCACTCGCGAGGCGTCCGCGTTGAACGCGACCGACGGGCGCACACGCCCGGTGATCAGGGTGGCGATCGGCTGCGCTGTGCCGCCCTCCAGGCTGCCGACCGCCAGGGTGTCGGCTGTCACTGTCGCGACGCGCCCCGCCGCGACCGCGTAATCCAGCACGGGCTGGGGGCTGCTTGTCACCGCCCGGGCCGGCGCCCCGCCGGCAGGCAATACCCAGACCTGTGTGATGCCGTTCGCATCCGGCGCGAGGAAGGCCAGATCGGCGGGCAGCACACCGGCGGGCAGCGACGGCAGCGGGAGCGGCCCCCACGCGAAGGCTAGTGTTCCGGCAGTTCCCGGCACGACCCGGCCATCCGCCAGCCGCACGCCTTCGGGGTCCAGCGTCGCCTCGACCGGCAGACGGCGAGCGGGTGGCTCCGGATTGGGTTCGGCGCGCCAGGCGCCCCGCCCGCCGCTGATCCGCGTGCTGGACGCATCGGCGCCCAGTGCGATCAAGGTGTTGGCGTCGGCCCAGTAAAGATCGATCCACGGCCCGCCCTGAACCTCGCTGACCGTGAACGGATTGATGCCGTAGGTGCTGAGATCGGCGATCCGCACACCCTGGGGAACGGTGTAGGCCAGGCGCTCGGCGTCCGGTGACCAGGCGATGCCCTGCGCCGTATCCCCTGCCGGCAGCGGTTGGTCGAATTCGACGACGAACCCGCTTATGTCGTTAAGCGCGCCCACGATCACAGCGTGGTTGCCGAGCGTGCGGTAGGCGTACCACGTGCCGCCGGGCGCGAGATCGAACGTGGCGACCGGCTGGCCTTCCGGCGAGACGGGCGTCTGCCCGCCGGTGACGGCGTCAATGCGCAGCACACGGTGTTCAGAAGTGAGGATGTACAGATCGGCGGGCAGCGGAAAGACGGATGCGTCCTGCGCCCGCACCGCCGGGATTGCCAGCAGCAGCGCGAGGACCAGCCAGAGCAGCGTGCGTACGGGAAGGGATGTCATCGGTTAGGTCTCCTTAGTGGTCACGCTGTGTAGTATAGCGGGGATCGCGGCGCGTCACCCGTCGCTGTGCCCGGTGCGCGCCCTATGCGCGGTAGGCG
>DYEN01000310.1 GCA_020725705.1 Anaerolinea sp. | reverse complement strand
TAAGATCAGACCAGAGCACCCTGCGGCAGGAGAAGCAGCCCATGTCCTACAGCGGCACAATTCAGCGCGTGGTGAGAACCGGAAGCACGCTCACCCTGATCCTCGAGACGGAGATCGGGCCGCGCGGCGTCGCGTTGGAGCGCCCGGAGTGGCAGCAGTTGTTGCAGCAAGCCGGTGCCGACGACCCGCAGGCACTGGTTGGCTGGGAAGTGGACTACGATCCGGCACACGACCGGTTGGAGCTGCTCGATCCAGACCGTGCCGCCGACGAGCCGGAGTGGCCGGACGGCAGCGCGCTCTAGAGGCTGTCTTGAGCGCCACAAGGTATTTTTGCCTCATCACTGGCGTGTCTGTCCCTGCGTGGCTGCGTCGCGGGGAGAGGGGAAGCTGAGCCGGAGGGCGAGGGGCCTGGGGTTGGGGGCGAAAAGTTTATAGCCCGCTCTGGCCGCCGCAGGCCAAACGTCGAGCAGGCGTGGGCCGGTTGTGCGCCGCGCCACGCCGATTTTCCCCTACAATGAAGCTGGAACCGGACGCACAAGGTGACCGGATGCGCGAGTTGATGAACTGGATCGGGCGGGCCTGGGCGCAGCGCTCGCGCTGGCAGCGCGCGCTGTTGCTGGCGGGTGTGCTGGTGATGATCGGCGCAGGCGCGATCTACGCCTGGCTGTGGCACGATCTGCCGTCGATCGACGATCTTGAAGCGGGCTTGGCGCTGCCCAGCACCCGCATCTACGACCGCAACGGCCGCCTGCTGTATCAGATCGCGGACCCGCAGACCGGCGTAAACCAGGTCATCGCGCTGGACGAGCTACCCGCCTGGCTGGCACAGGCAACGCTGGCGACCGAGGACGCGAATTTCTACCGGCATCCGGGGGTGGATCTTGAGGGCATCGCGCGGGCGCTGTGGATCAACTTGCGGGGCGGCGAGGTTGTCGCCGGCGGCAGCACCATCACGCAGCAGGTGGCGCGCAATCTGCTGATGGACCCCGATCAGCGCGCCGAGCGCACACTCCAGCGCAAGCTGCGCGAGAGCGTGCTGGCGCTCAAGCTGACCGCCCGTTATTCGCGCGACGAGATCCTCGCGCTCTATCTCAACCAGACCTACTACGGCAACATGGCCTACGGCGTCGAGGCGGCGGCGCGCGCTTACTTCGGCAAGCACGCGGCGGAGCTGTCGCTGGCTGAGAGCGCGATGTTGGCCGGGCTGCCTCAGGCGCCATCCCGCTACGATCCGCTCACCAACCCGGCCGCGGCCAAGGCCCGCCAGCGGGTGGTGCTGGACCTGATGGCGCGGCACGGCTACATCACCCAGGCCG
>DYEN01000309.1 GCA_020725705.1 Anaerolinea sp. | reverse complement strand
GGGCTGGTCAGCCGCGAACCTCGGGTCGGTGTGGCGGGCGCTCAGATGATGGCTGCGTTGATGCGAGGCGAGCCAGATCACGACCTGGAGCGGCCGGTTGCGGCGCAGGATCTGGCGGTGATCGCTTACACCGGCGGCACGTCCGCCCCGCCGCGAGGAGTCTGCCTGACGCATCACAATCTGGTTGCCAACACGCTGCAAAACCGGCACTGGTTCCCGGGAATGCGATATGGGCACGAGGCGTTTCTCTGCGCGCTGCCGCTGCTGCACAGCTATGGCATGACCAGCGCCATGAATGTGCCGATCGCGCTGGGCGCACAGATGATCTTGGTTCCGGTGCCGGATGTCGCGCAGATTCTCCACCATATCCGGCTCTACCGGCCGAGTGTGCTGCCGGGCGCACCCTCAATTTATACGGATATCAATCACGCGGAGAATGTGCGTACCTATGGTCTGTCGTCGATCAAAGCGTGCATGAGCGGATCGGCGCCTCTGCCGGTCGAGGTTCAGGAAGAGTTTGAGAAGCTCACGCGGGGCCGCCTGATTGAGGGGTACGGCCTGACCGAAGCCTCGCCGGTCACGCACGCCAATCCCCTGGGGGGGCAGCGGAAGGTCGCGTCGATCGGTGTGCCGTTGCCCAACACCGACGCCAAGATTGTCTGCCTGGAGACCGGCGAAGATGTGCCCGAAGGGGTGATCGGCGAGCTGGCGCTGCGCGGCCCGCAGGTGATGCGCGGCTATTGGAACGGCGCGGCCCATGAACCCGGCGACTCGGAACTGCGCGACGGCTGGCTGCTGACGGGCGACATCGCCGTGATGGATGCGGATGGTTACTTTCGTGTGATTGGTCGCAAGAGCGATACGATCTGGGTCGACGGCCAGCCGGTCTATCCGCGTGACATCGAAGAGCTGATCTACGAGCACCCGAAGGTGCTGGAAGTGTGTGTGGTAGGAATTGACGATCCCGGGGCGGGCCAGCGGCCGGTTGCGTTTGTGGTCCCCAACCCGGATGCTGCGCTGACTGAGGAAGAATTGCTCGAATTGTGCCGGCGCCGCCTGGAGCCGCGCGCCGTCCCGGCTCGCATCGAACTGCGCCGGGGGCTGCCCAAATCGTACATTGGCAAGGTGATCCGGCGCCGGTTGCTGAGTGAAGCACAGCGCGAGGGGAACGATGGGTAAGCGGATCGGTCTCGTGTTGGGGGGTGGGGGGAGCCGCGGACTGGCGCATATCGGCGTGCTGAAGGTGCTCGTTCGCGAGGGCATCCCGATCCATTTCATTGTCGGGACCAGTATGGGCGGCATTGTGGGGGCGTTGTTCGCCGGGGGAGTAACGCCGGACGAAATTGTCGCGCACGTCGAGGCGCTGCAGCACAGTCAGCGGCTGACGCTCAATCATCTGTTCAGCGCGCGCGCGCGCCAGCGTACGCTCGAAGAGTGGTTGGAGTCCAACCTGCCGGTGAAGCAGTTTGAGGATTTGCGCCTGCCCCTGACGGTCGTGGCGGTCGATGTAGTGGAAGGCGAAGAAGTGACGCTCGATTCGGGGCCGCTGGTGCCGGCGCTGTTGGCGACCAGCGCCGTGCCCGGCATGTTCCCGCCGGTGCGGCGCGGCGATCAGCTGCTGGCGGACGGCGGCGTTATCGACAGCCTCTCGACCCATCTTGGCTACCGGCTGGGCGCCGACAAGGTTATCGCCGTCGATGTGTATCCGCCGCTGGAGCGCGAGCATTTGTGGGTCGATCCGCTGCTGGCGATGACCGGCCTTGACCTGCCTTTCGGCCTGCTCGGCAGCGTGCACGACGATACGCCCGGCATCGTTGCGTCGCTGTGGCGCTCGTCACGCGTGATGGCGTGGCACTTGCATACGACACGGCTGGCGGCACATACGCCAGATGTTTTGCTGCGCCCGGCGGTGGAGTCGCTCGGCTCGTTTGACTTTAAGGACCTGGAGCGGCCCATCCAGGCAGGGATCGAAGAGGCCGAGCGGGCGCTTCCGGCGCTGCGCGCCCTGTGCGATGACGCGGGCAGCGATGATCGATAACTAACTGGTATTCTGCTGCACTTCACATGCTGTAAAGCATGGGTAACACACGCGGCTTGCGCTATAATTACGGTCCATGTGGGAGCGTTTTGGTGCGGGATCAGCTGCCGGCCTAGCGCTGCAGATGAACCATCCGTTTTCCGCAACAGTAAAACAGGTAACGCTCGGAGAACTAGATGACTCAGACGGATGTCGGCCCTTCGGATGGGGAATTGATCCTTCGCTTGCAGGATGCCGATCTGGAAGCGCTCGGCTTGCTTTTTGAGCGCCACCGCGCGCGCGTTTATCGCACCGCGCTCGCGATCGTGCGCGATCCCGCCGTAGCCGAAGATATCCTGCAGGATTGTTTTCTGAAGGTGTATGTCAACGCGAAGCGGATCGACCCCGGCCGCCCGCTGACGCCGTGGCTCTACCGGGTTACCGTCAACCTGAGTTACACGTGGCTGTCGCGGCAAAAAGTCCGGCGTGCGTCGATGGACGACGCGATCGAGCGGCTCGCCAGCCCGATGCGTCAGGCGCCCGATCGGCTGACCGAGGAAACCGAAACGCGCCAGAAGGTCCGTAAGGCCATCAGCGATCTCAGCCTGGAGCAGCGCGTCGTCGTGGTGCTGTATTACCTGAACGGCCTTGGCCTACACGATATTGCGGAGATTCTCGATCTTCCGGTTGGAACGGTAAAGTCGCGCCTGTATTACGCGCGCGAGAACATGCGGAGCAAGCTCGGCAAAACCATGTTGTGGCTTTCTGAGGAAGCTCATGGATATCTCTAGAGTTCTGGACCGCTGGCTCTTTGGCAGAGGGGTACGCAGGCGCTTACCGGATTATCTGCTGGATCGCTGGATCACCGAGGCGCTGTACGACGAGACCTGTGATCCGGTGCCTGCCGCCGTGTGGGACCGTCTGTGTCAGACGATCGGAGAGCGCCAGTTTGTCCGGAGCCACGGCATGTGGGTGCTCGACGAGACGTTCCACGACCCGCCTTCGCTGCCCCCTGCCAGCCGCCAGGTGGAACGTGCCCTGCGGCTGAACCGGCACGGTTACACCAACCATCCCTGGCAGTTGAGTCACGTGCTGTGGGCGAACTGGGCACCCCCGCTCATGGCAATTGTCAACTTCTAGCGCCGGCTTGATGCGTGTCCCGTCCGTGCTACGGCACGTGTTCTTCGCGCAGCGCGAGCTTCGACCGATGCGCGCGTACCCGGTCGAACGCCATTCCCAGCGCGTCGACGACCTCATCAATCCGCGCCGTGCCATCATCTCCGGTCACCAGTTCCGCCACGATATCCCCTGACTCGGTGATCGTCAGGTTTTGGATGAGCGGCCGCAGATCGTAGCGTTTGCCGTTGGAGCGCACGCGCTCGATCACCCCGGTGGCCAGCAGCGCTTCGACCCGGTCACGCAACGTCTGCCGGTCGAGAGCCGGATCGAGCGGCGTGACGAGGTATTCAGCGTGAGTCACCAGGGTAGGGAGCGCTGCTCCGCGGATCGGTACATCCTCAATCGCCAGAACGGTTAACCCGTGCGGACTGGCGGCTTGCAGCCGCTCCACCCAGGCGGAGAGCGGCGCGTCGAGCCGCGCGGTCAGCCACGCGTCCAGGTATTCGCATGTGCTGCTGACCCCAACCGGCAGCGCCGCGGCGAACTGCATCCGGGGGCGGGGGGTGAATCCCTGCGAGTATTCAAGTGGAACCCCTGCCCGGCGCAGTACGCGCTCCCACGTGCGCGCCAGGTCCAGGTGGCCGACATAGCGTAGCGGCCCGCTTTTGCCGAACGTGATACGGATACGCTGTTGTGTTAGTGGCTGGCTCATGCGAGCGATTATAGCAAGCAAATGCCACTTGCGGCCCCTCGACATTGGCTGATAGGTGGCGGAGCCTGGTATACTCGCCCCAATTGTCGAGAGTTTCCCACCCATGCATCGAGATCGACGTAACCTTTCGCAGAATAGGGTGTTAGTACGCATGACTGGGCACGATAGCCAGGCCAGGCGCGATTATGAGGCGGCGGACGATGCCCAACTCGTGGAGTGGGCGAAGACGGATCGCGAAGCCTTCGGGGTGCTGTACACGCGCTACGTGGAGAAGATTTACAGCTACGTGTACTACCGCACAGGCAACCACCACGACGCCGAAGACCTGACCTCGCGCGTGTTCTTTCGTGCGCTGGCTCACATCGGCAGCTATACCGATCGAGGTGTTCCATTTTCCGCCTGGCTCTACCGGATCGCGCACAACTTGGTGGCGAACTGGCATCGGGACCGGGGCCGGAGCCAGGTGGTGACGCTCGAAGAGACGATGCTCAGTTCGGCGTCTGTCGACGCGCCGGAACTGGCCGCAGAATCCGCCGAGGATCGTGAGCGGCTGCTGGAAAAGATCCGGCAGCTCCCGGCCGAACGGCAGCAGCTCTTGATCTTGAAGTTTGTCGAGCGGTTGTCGAACGCCGAGATCGGCGCCATCATGAACCGGACCGAGGGGGCGATTAAGTCGCTCTATCACCGGACGCTGCTCTCCTTGCGCAGCGCCTTTGATGACGGAGACGAGAATTCGGGCGAAGGCCCGTGGAAACGTCTGGGGTTTTGATCGCAAAGACCCTATCAGGCTCGATCGACACTCAGCGCCGCACGCGACCAAGGATGGGGATGCCATGTTGTTTTTACCACTCTCTCTGCTCCAAACCCGCAAGCGCAATTCAGTGACCGAGCTGGTCAATGCTCATGCGCGCGCTCTGCAGCAGGGCGGGCCGGGGCCTGAAGCGCAGTTGGCTTTTTGTGACGAGGCGACTGCTACTGAGGCGCGCGAGCTATTTGCCCTGGCCGAGCGACTCAATCGGGCGCTCACGCCGGTGGCTCCCGATGAGCACTTTGTGCGCGATCTGTACGAACGGCTGCGCAGCGCGGAAGTGCCCGTGCCTTCCCTGGCCGAGCGCATCCGGCGCCTGCCACCACGCAAGCAGTGGGCCGCGGCAGGCATCGGGGGGGCGGCGACCCTCACCGTGACGGCGGGCGTCGTGTGGATTGCTTGGCGGTCCGAAAGCCGGCTGCTGGGCCTGCTGCGCCGCCGGTTCGAGGCCGCCTGAGCAGCGGCGCATTCTCCATTGTTCGCGCCAAACATATCCGTTTTAGGGGGTTAAGAACGGACATGAGCCAGCGCTACGCCAAGATCACCGGATGGGGCAAGTACGTCCCGGCACGTGTTGTGACTAACGACGATCTGGCCAAGATCGTGGATACCAGTGACGAGTGGATTACCACGCGCACGGGGATTCGCGAGCGCCGTCTGCGCACCGAAAACGACACCACAGCAACCATGAGCGCGGCGGCGGGCCGTGAAGCCCTGGCCTCGGCCGGAATCAGCGCGCGGGATCTCGACCTGATCATCGTCGCATCCTCATCCCCTGACTACCTGCTGCCTTCGGTGGCAAGCCAGGTCCAGGACATGCTCGGCGCATCATGCGGAGCGTTCACGCTGGTGGCGGGCTGCGCCGGCTGGGTTTATGCGCTGGCGACCGCCAACCAGTTCATCATAGCAGGAACGTACAACCGCATTTTGGTCATCGGTGCCGAGGTCATTTCCTTTGCTCTGGACTGGACCGACCGGACGACCTGCGTGCTGTTCGGAGACGCTGCCGCCGCGACGGTAGTGGAAGCCACCGACGAACCGGGCGGCGTTCTGGCGATTGAGCTTGGCTCAGACGGGTCCGGCGCGATGGCTCTGTATGTGCCGGATGGCGGGTGCGTATCGCCGATCACACAGCGGACGGTTGATGAGCGGCGCCAGTATCTGCGCATGAACGGCCCGGAAGTGTTCAAGTTCGCGGTGCGCACGCTGGCAAGCTCGCTGAAGCGGACCATCTATCAGGCGGGCCTGACGCCTGACGACATCGACCTGTACATCCCCCACCAGGCGAATGCGCGCATCATCGAGACTGCCGCCCGCCAATTGCGCGTGCCGCTGGACAAGTTCTACATCAACATCGATCGCTATGGGAATACCTCGGCGGCCTCGGTGCCGCTGGCGATGGTCGAGGCCATCGAGGAAGGGCGGCTCAAGGAAGGCGATCTGGTGGCGCTGTGCGCTTTCGGCGCGGGCCTAACCTGGGCCTCGGTTGTGATGCAGATGGGGACCGGCGAGATCAGCCCGGCACACAGTCTGTTCTCGCTGGGGCGGGCGCGCTACCTGGCCCGCCGGACGTCGGACGCGCTGCTCGACACGGCTCAGGCGGCCATGCTACCGCTCTACTCGTTCCTTTACGAGCGGCGCAAGAAGAAATGACGCCGCACCACGCCTGCCCGACGCGCCCCGGTCACCCGACCGGGGCGCGTTTGTGTTGGCGGGCTGGCGGCGAATCGCTCTGAATAGTATCCTTACCGGGCAGATCGTGCGCCCTGATCCGAACTGCGTGGTGCAGGGCGGCGACCGGTGCCGGACGGTAACATGCCAGGGAGCAACGCGTATGAGCGAAGCGCAGAGCATAGGTCCACTCGACGAAGCGCGGAAGCGTGTGCGCCAGCTCCGCGCGAAGGCAGATCCGGCGCAGCAGGCCCAGCTGGACGCGATCATGGACCTGCTCGACCGGGCAGCGCGCCGCGGCGAGGGTGAGGACGCCGAAGCCCTACGTGCCCGCCTGGACGAGGTCATCCAGACAACCGCTCGCTTTACGTCCCTGATGGTGCACGAGATTCGTATTCCTCTGACCAGCATCAAGGGCTATACCGATATGCTCGCCAAGCATATCGCCGGCCCGCTGAACGAGATGCAGCAGCAGTTTGCGGACACGATCCGCTCCAACGTGGGCCGCATGGAATCCCTGGTCACCGATGTCAGCGACGCCAGCAAACTCTATGCCGGGCGCATCCGGCTCGATCCCAAGCTCGATCTCTACAAAAACATCGCGCAGCAGGTGCAAAAGGACCTGGCCGAACGGGCCGCTGAGCGCCAGCAAACCCTGGTCTTCGAGACTCCGGACGGGCTACCGCTGCTCAATGTGGACGGCGAGCGGCTGGCGCTTGTGCTGCGCAAGCTGGTTGCCAACGCGATTCAGTACACCCCCGAAGGCGGCCAGATCACGGTCCGCGCCGAGGCCGTGGACGGGCGCCTGAAGGTCTCGGTGATCGATACCGGGATCGGGATGTCGGCTGAGGATCAGGCGCATATCGGCGAGCGCTTCTGGCGGTCCGAAGACGAGCGCGTGCGCGAGGTCAAGGGGCATGGTCTGGGCCTCGCGATCGCGATAGGGCTGATCGAACTGATGGGTGGCGAGTTCTTCTTCAGCAGCGAGCTGAACAAGGGCAGCACGTTCGGTTTCGTGCTGCCGGCTGCGGGCTGAGCAATCGCCTGGCTGACGGGATGGAAGGGTGAATGATGGCCGAACAACCTGAAAGACGGACGCATGACGTGGCCCGCATCATCGATCACACGCTGCTGAAGCCGGATGCAACACGCGAGCAGATCGACCGGCTGTGCGCCGAGGCGCTGCACTATCGCTTCAAATCGGTCTGCGTCAATCCGATCTGGGTGGCGTATTGCGCCGAACGGCTGGCGCAGGCGCCCGATGTGCTGGTGTGCAGCGTGATCGGCTTTCCGCTGGGCGCGACGCTGACAGAAGTCAAAGTCCTCGAAGCTGAGCGCGTGATCGCGAACGGGGCGCGCGAGGTCGATATGGTGATGAACATCGGCGCGCTGAAGTCCGGGGATCATGATGCCGTCGAGCGCGATATTCGTGCGGTGGTCGAGGTTGCGCACGCGCACGACGCCCGTTGTAAGGTCATCCTCGAGACCGGGCTGCTCACGCCAGAGCAGATTCAGGCGGCATGCCAGATTGCGCAGGCGGCAGGGGCCGATTTCGTCAAGACGTCCACCGGTTTCGGTCCCGGCGGCGCGACGGTGGCAGATGTGGTGCTCATGCGGCGGACTGTCGGGCCGGAAATGGGAGTCAAGGCATCGGGTGGTGTGCGCACCTACGTCGATGTGCAGGCGTTGGTTGCTGCCGGAGCAACGCGCATCGGCGCCAGCGCGGGTGTGCGTATTGTCGAGGAAGCGCTTGGGCAGGCTCCCGGCGGTGAGCCTCCGGCTGCATATTAGGGGCGAGTGGAGATGCAGGAGTCACTCGATTCGTCAGAGCCGCTTTTCGCTCGCTACCGGCTGCTGGTCTATAGCGTGCTGGCTCTCGCCATCGTGTCCGGCGTGGTGGCGCTGCTGACCAACCGGCCCGAACCGGCATCGATCACGATTATCCCTCCCGAGCCGACGGCGATCCCCTCGGTGACGCCGCTGCCCTCGGCCACGCCAACCCCTGGCCCGTACATGGTCTATATCACCGGCGCGGTCGAAACACCCAACGTGCTTGTGACGCTGGAATACGGCAGCCGCGTGATCGATGCGCTGCGGGCCGCGGGCGGCTCGCGAGCGGATGCCAACCTGGATGCTGTGAACCTGGCCCAGGTGCTGGCGGATGGCGACCAGATCCACGTGCCAACCCTGCGCTCGCGGGAAGCTGCGGTGCGCGTCACAGTGCAGGTGGTGACGCCGACACCCGGCGCGCTGGTAGTTTACGTCACCGGGGCGGTGGCGCGCTCCGGCACGCTGCTGACCTTACCCGCCGGCAGCCGGGTCGGCGATGCTGTCGCGGAGGCGGGCGGTCTGGCGGCGGATGCGGACGCGAGCGCGATCAACCTGAGCGCAGTGCTGAACGACGGCGATCTGGTGCACGTCCCGTCGGTGCTGGTGGATTCGGCACCTACTCCCACGCCCAATCGACCGGTGCCGGTGCATATCAACTCGGCGACGGCGGATGAGCTGGCTCAGCTTCCGGGGATTGGTCCGGCACTGGCGGCGGCGATCATCGAGTACCGGACCACGTACGGACCTTTCCGCAGCTTCGAAGAGCTGGACGCCGTGCCGGGCCTTGGGCCAGCCAAGCTTGACGCCATTCGCGATCAGGTTGTGATCGACTGAGCGCGCACAGCGCCGGCGCTTACGAAGCAGGGACCGTCACCGCGTGCGCTGCGATCGTGTTGTGTGGGGATTCCGCGCCGGGTTGCGAGAGGGCGACCCCGCTCAGCAGGCGTTGCGGCACCCGGTCGCCCGCAATCGATACCAGCCACAGTTCTGCCTGCACGCTGCCGTCCGGCTGGCGGATCACGAAGAGATGCTCCGGCCCGGCCCAGGACACCGATTTCTCCGCCGCCCCCGCAGGCAACCGAATCTGCCGCAGATAACCTTTTTCCGGCGCGTACAGATAGAGTCCCCCGCCGCCGGGCTGGCCCGGAACCACCAGCGCCAGCCAGGTGCCGGCCGGCGACCACGCGGCGACTGCCGGCTGCCGGAGCCGCTCGGGAATCGGGCGTGCTTCATCACGCAGCAGATCGTAGATCACGACCTGTCCCTGGCGGACGGCGAGCATTTGCCCTCTGGCATTGACCGGCCACGCAAGCCGGCGTCCCTGCACCGGTGCCGAAGCATCCAGCGTCACCGCCGTGCGCTCGCCCGCGCCGATCCGGTAGAGGGCAGGCTGCGCGTGCAGCTCGCTTGCGCTCCAGGCCAGCAAGCCTGCGCCGTCGTCCAGCCAGGCGACAGGTGCCAGCAGAGCCGCCCCGCTGGCGGGGGTGCGGGCCTGCTCGATCCGGTAACCGGTGGCAAGATCGACCTGCCAGACACCCGACGGCGCGGCTGGATCGTCGCCTGGCAGCGCAGCCGTCGCATACGCGATCCGGTCGCCCACGGGCGACCAGATGGGCGGTCCCCAGGCGCGCTCGGCGGCGGGGACCAGCAACGTGTGCATCTGCTCGGCGGGGTCGAACAAGGCAAGCTGCCCGCGCCCGTCGGTGTACGCCAGGGTGTGACCTTCTGGCGCCCAGGACCACCCCGACCGTTCGCCCAGTTCCAGCTTGACCGCGGTTCCGGCGGCGCGCGTCTCAATCAGGTGCAGCGTCTGGTTTTGCTCAAAGGCGACCCAACGCCCGTCCGGCGCGATCTGCAACGCACCCGGCGGGGTGCGATTCGGCACCAGCCGGACGACGCGTGGCCCCTGAGCGTCGAGCGCGATGATGGCGACACCTTCCTCAACGACTGCCGCGACGATGGCGGGCGGGCCGTCGTAGCTCTCGGCCAGACGTAGCGTGCTCAGAGCGGGTCGGTGGTCTTGCAGGGCGAGCACGGTGAGGGTCAGCGTGAACAGCGCAACGACGGCGACCGACAACATGCCGGACATCAACCGCGCCAGGCGAGCGGTAGCTGATACCCGGCGCGGCGGCTTGCGCCATTCCGACGCGACGCCGGAGAAGTCCAGAGGGCGTTTGGGCTGGGCGGTGTCGAGCGCGCGGTGCAGACCGGCAGCGATGGAAGCGTGAAGGTCGCTGAGCCGGCGCAGCCGGGCCGCACAGACAGGGCACGCTTCTAGATGCTGCTGGATGGTACCTGCCTGGTCGGGGGATATCAGTTCGAGGGCGTATGCTTCCAGGGTCGCATCGTCAGGATGTGGAGGCTCTAGCGAATGGTTTCCGTAACCAGCCATCGAACGGTTTCGTCTCCCAGATTCGCGCGCAGCTTTTCAATAGCGAGCCGCAGGCGCGAGCGCGCCGTGTTCAGCGAGCACCCCATGATCTCACCCATCTCCTTATACGTACAGTCGGCGTAAAACCGCAACACGACGGCTTCGCGGAGCTTGGGGCTGAGCTGGTTGAGCGCCAGAAGCAGGCGGCTCTCCATCTCGCGGTGCATGTAGTGCGCTTCGGGGCCGGGAGCGTGGTCACGAATCTGGTTGCCCAGGCCGAGCCACTGCGCCAGCGGAATGCTGGGCAGAATCTTGCGGCGGCGCTTGTCGCGCGCGCGGCTCACGGTGATGGTGTGCAGCCAGGTACTGAAACTGCTGAGTTCCGGGTTGTAGCGGTGGATATTGAGCAGGGCGTAGGTCAGCGCATCCTGCGCCACCTCTTCGGCATCGGCGGTGTCGCCGAGCAGGCCAAGGGCAAGCCGGTACGTGCGAAGCTGAAAATCATCGAACAGCTGGCGGGCGGCACGATCGTCACCTTCTTGAGCGCGGCGGATGACAGGCACATAATCCATGGAACATCCTGTATGCTCTTATGGCGGAAGATGGGTTGCCCCTTCTCTTATACTACTGTTAAGGCAAACCGTCCGTTCATTGG
>DYEN01000308.1 GCA_020725705.1 Anaerolinea sp. | reverse complement strand
GGGCCTGTCATACGGGATCTCGACGCCCTGTTCGGCCAGCTTCTCCTGGACGAACTCCAGCGCGGCACGCCCCACCCCGATCGCGCTGGCGGCGATCAGCGGGCGGCTGGCGTCGAAGGTCGCCATCGCGCCTTTGAAACCGGCGGCCGTGCGGTCGGTCTTCTGCACCTCCGCCGAGCCAAGCAGGTTATCGTACGGAATGCGCGCGTCGCGGAAGACAATGCTGGCGGTGTCGCTGGCGCGGATGCCGTGCTTGATCTCGACTTTCTCGACCGTGACGCCGGGCGTGCCTGCCTCGACGACAAACGGCTTCATCCCCGCGCGCCCCGCCGAGCGATCGACCGTGGCCCACACCACCACGATCCCGTTCGATTCTTCGAGCGCCAGCTTGCCGTTGGTGCAGAAGATCTTCTCGCCGTTCAGGATCCACTCGTTGGTTTCCGGGTCCAGCACGGCGGTCGTCTGGATGGCAGACGTGTCCGACCCGGCGCCCGGCTCGGTCATCGCCATCGCGCCCCACACCGGCCGGTCGCCTTCGGCGAAGCGGCGCAGGAAACGTTCCTTCTGCTCCGGCGTGCCCACCGCCTCGATCGCCGCCCCGGCCAGCAGCGAGGTCGGCATGCACAACATCTGCCCGACATCGCCCCAGCTCAGCATCTCGAAGGTGAGCACCATATTGAGGTTAAGAGTCCCCGGCCCTTCGCGCCTGGGCGTGGCGCCCGCCTGGCGGTCAAGCTGGCGCTTCTGCTGCTCGCGCAGCACCGGCCACATCATGCTGATGAAGGTGGTGGGCCGCTCGTGCTCGTTCTCGTCCAGGCGACGGGCCTCGCCACGCATAATCCCCTTGGCGACGGCCTCGGTCATCTGCAGCCCCTGGAGCAGCTTCTCCGGAATTTCAAAACTGATCGCCATTTTCTGACGCTCCTCGCTCACGCTAAGCAAAAAGCAGCACTAGAGCAGCTAAGACCGGCAGGCGCCAGGTCCGCACGGTGCGGCGGCCGGCCAATCTTCGCCGTCCCTGGCCGTCGTTCGCTCAAACAATCGCCAGCCCTTCAAAGGTCGCGAAGCCACGTGCGTTGCGCAGCCAGCGCTCGACCGGGTGCTCGCGGATGTAGCCGTGCCCGCCCAGCGTCTGGACGGCGCTATCGGTCACCATCAGCGCGGCCTTGGCGGCATATTCTTTCGCCAGATAGGCTTCTTTGCCGGCTGCCTGGCCCTGATCCAGCTTCCAGGCGGCTTCCCAGGCCATCAGGCGCGCGGAGTCGATCTCAATCGCGCAATCGGCCAGCATGAAGGCGATCGCCTGTTTGGTGGCGATCGGCACGCCGAACTGCACGCGCTCCTTGGCGTAGGTGATCGCGTAGTCGAGCGCAGCGCGCATCACGCCGACCGCCAGCGCCGCCAGCGCCACGCGGCTGTGCGCCAGGATGCGCCCGAAGTCGATCCCCGCCTCGCCGCCCAGCCGCTGCGCCGGGTCAACGCGCACGTTCTCCAGCGTTAGCGAATAGGTCGGCAGTGCGCGAATGCCCATCAGCTTCTCGCGCGGCCCGGCCGTCAGCCCCTCCGCGCCCCCGTCCACAAAGAAACCGTCCACCTGCCCGGCGTCTGCGTTCCACGCATAGATCAGGATCGTATGCGCACCCTCGGCCAGCGGCACATAGGCTTTCTTGCCGTTGAGCACATAGCAGCCGTCGCCGTCACGGGTCGCGGTCGTGGCGGGGTGCAGCGGGTCGAACGCGATGGCCGGCTCCAGCAGCGCGGCAGTGACCGGCGGCGGCGTCTCGCCCAGGAACAGATCCATCATCTGCTCGCGCTGCGTGTCGGTCCCGGCCAGCACCAGCGGCACGGCGACCAAAGCCGGCGCCATCAACTGCAGCGCCAGCGCCAGATCGCCATAGGCCAGCTCCTCATAAGCCAGGACACCCGTCACCGCGCTGTAAGTCTCGGCAAAGCCGCCCAGGCTCTCCGGGATGCTGCCGGGCAGGATGCCCAGTTCCCAGCCGGTCTGCACGACGCGGTCAGGGAAGGCGCCGCTTTCGTCGGCGTCGTGCGCGGCGGGGCGCACAACCTCGGCAGCGTAGCGGCGCACCGCGTCAATGAGCATTTGCTGTTCCGATGTGGGAGTCAGACTGATCATGCTTGTGCCTCCTTAACCAATCTTTCGTCGCGCTTATCAGTCAAAACCGTCTTTAGGGGGAGTATTGTCCGCCGGCAGCGGGCGCAGCGCGGCGAGGAAAGTCCCGGCGATCTCGTCGGCGATCTCGCGCCCGGTCAAGCGTCCGCCCTCGCGGTACCACAGGCTGACCCAGTTCAACGCGCCAAACAGGGTCTTGACGAAGATCCCGACGTCCACCGGGCGAAAGTCCCCGGCAGCGATACCTTCTTCGACCACCTGCCGGTACAGCCCTTCGAGCGTGTCGCGCTGGCGAACGTACTTGTCGCGCACGCCGGGCATCTCCAGCAGCACCCGCCCTTCAAAGATCACCGCCGCGGCGATATTGACATGCTCGATCTCGCTCAGCACATGGATCTGCACGATGGCGCGCAGCTTCTGCGCCGGGGGATCGGTGCCGTTGACCACGGCGCGCACACTGCGGGTAATCTGCGTCAGGCCGTGGTCCAGCACGGCGCACAGCAGATCTTCCTTGCTGGGGAAGTGATGATACAGGCTGCCGGCAGTCAGGTGCACCTCAGCCGCGATCTCGGCCATGGTCGCGCCGTGATAGCCTTTGCGGTGAAACACCGTCGCTGCCGCCTTGAGAATGGCATCGGGCTGAACCGTCTGCTCAGCAGGCTTGCGGGGCATGGCGCGCTCCGTCTGTCAAAGATAATCAAATATAAATTTGATTATAGACGAACTAGCGCGCGCCTGACAACGGGTCTGAGGGTGCAAAAAGAGCAGGCTGCGCGCCTGCTCCTGGATGGTTCCCCCTCAGAGCGTATCGGGAGATCAGTTGACAACCTGAAACTGCGCCTGGGAATAAAGCTGGCCGTCCAGTAACAGCTCGACCGACCACTCGCCTACGTCAAAAACGTAGTTTGGCGCGTCCGGGACGATCGAGCAGTAGGCACAGACCTGATCCCAGTCGCGGTTGGGGATCCAGCACTCTCGCTCCTCGTGGAACAGCACACCGTTGGCGAACCACCGCACACCGAACACTGATCCCGCCTTCAGATTGGTCAGCGTGGTGACGACATAGATCTGATCTTCTGTGGAATTGAAGACTGAGGTCCGGTCGACGGCACAGCCATCCTGAGAGCGGATGCCGGTGGTGGTCGTCGTGTCGGAGAACGTCGTGCCGCTGGCGGGCGGGGGTGTGGCGCCCGGCTCGGGTGTGGCGCCGGGCAGCGTACCCGCGCCGCCTGCCACGTTCGGCTGAACCGGGACACCGCCGCGATTCATAGCCGTCAGGGTTGCCTGGGCGGCAAAAGCGGTCGCCTCGGCGCTGTTGCGCTCGGTTTCGAGTACCAGGCTCTGGTCGGCGGTGAGCTGGAGTTCGGCGATCGCCGTCCCGGATTGGCCCATCTGATCCAGCGTCGCCTTGATCTGGAACACTTCCGTCTCAAGATCGCTCACCGAAGTCGTATCCATGAACGTATCACAGGCGCCCAGGGTTAGCGATAGCGGTACCAACAACAACATCCCCCGTTTCGCCCAAGAAGTAAAACGCATCCTGCCGATCCTCCCAACACTGACACAATTCCCCCCCCCAAGCCCGGCTAGTGTACCGCAACTGTAGCGAGGTTGACCAAGAACCGCTAGAAAACGGGGCAGGAAGCGAGGGCAAATAAACTGAAACCCCGCACGCGGCGGGGCTTCTGGCACAGCATAACGAAACGAGTGAGATTTAGAGGGCGTTGATGATGTTCGAGAAGACGTTCCCGATGGCCGGACCGAGCAGGGCCAGGATGACGATCACCACGACGGCGACCAGGACCAGAATGAGCGCGTACTCGACCAGACCTTGACCTTCTTCACGAGGCAGATACAACATGGTGGATTACTCCTTGATGGATAATTAATGAATGAGCCATCGATTGATGCGACCTCATCGTAGCACGGAAGACCGGGGGAATCAAGGTGAGCAGAGCGGCTTTCACAAAATATTCACTGTTGACTCGCGAGCCGTATAGAAATCCTGACACAATTTTATCTTAATTAAAGAATGTAAAGACCGCCTGGCCGTGAGCAGACGAATATGTCAAGATCACGCCTGCCGGAGATGAGGGGAACTGCGGATGACTCGCCTTGGACAGGCCTCTGTGCGCCGCCCGGCTTACGAGACTTCTGGGCACATTACGGCAGCGCCCCGCCCGACGGTCCCCTGATCCACCACCTGTCCTATTCGAAAACCGTCAAGATTACTCATGCGCCGGCGCGCCCCGGATCGTACACTGAGCATAGACGTGGGCAAACCCGCGTTGCGGCGCTTTCGTTTGGGAAACAAAGAGCCGGGCGGACCGGGCGAGGTAGCGGGGTGGGTGGAGTTGGGCGGCGTCGTCCCGGGCGCTCGTGGGTGGCAGTCTGATTTGTCCTATGCTCTCTCTTCCGAAAGCGCTCGCCAGCGCCGGACGGCGCACGCCAGAGGGCAGCCGCTCAACCCTGGGCTGCCCTCTTCGCTTTGATCGTGGCTGCGATTCTGTACGGCGCGTGCCGACGCCGTTCACCCGCTCCAGATCGACGCAATGCGGTGCAACGTGGTGCGCATCAGGTCTTCGATCGCGCCGAAATCACCCGCGTCGACCCAGTCTTTGCGGACCAGGTTACTGCCCATCCCCACGCACGCCGCCCCGGCCCGGAACCACGCGCGCAGATTGTCTTCGTCCGGCGTGACGCCCCCGGTCGGCATGATCCGCGTCCAGGGGCGCGGCCCGCGCACCGCCTTGACGAAGTCCGGCCCGCCGACCGATTCGCCGGGAAAGATTTTGACGATTTCCGCGCCGAACTCCTCGGCCCGCGCGATCTCGGTTACCGTCCCGCAGCCCGGCAGATACGCCACCTTGCGCCGGTTGCACAGCCGCGCCACCTCTTCGTTGAAGTTCGGCCCCACGACGAAGTTCGCGCCCAGCGCCAGATACAGCCCGGCGGTCGGCGCGTCCTCCACCGACCCGACGCCGATGATCAGGTCGGGGTGCTCAGCGGCGCAGTATTTGACCAGCGGGCCAAACACCTCGAAGGCAAAATCGCCCCGATTGGTGAACTCCAGCACGCGCCCACCCCCGCGCATCAGCGCCCCGGCGACCTGCTGCGCCACATCCAGATCGGGGTGATAGAACAGGGGGACCAGCCGAGTTTCGAGCATCGTGTTGTAGACCGTCAGGCGGTCAAAACGGGCCATGCGCTCCTCCTCTGTGCGGCGCTCGCCAGCCGCCGCGTCTGGCAAAACAGGAATGCGAGCGTTAGTATAGCACGGACCCGTCCGGTCAGGCCCGGCGCGGGGTGTCGCTGCTGCACCAAGATACCGGACACGAGACCATGCCACGCATTCACGAGCGCGCCTTTCGCGTGCGGCACTACGAGTGCGACGCGTACGGCCATGTGAACCACGCCAACTATTTGCGCTATATGCAAGAAGCCGCGATGGATGCCTCTGCTGCGGCAGGGTACGACTTCGCGCGGTACGAGGCGATTCGCCGCCAGTGGTGGATCCGCGAGACCGAGATCGAGTATCTCCGCCCGCTCACCTATGGTGACACGGTTATCGTGAAAACCTGGGTGGCGGACTTTCACCGCGTGCGCTCGCGGCGCGCCTACGAGCTACGCCGCGCAGACACGGGGGAGATCGTCGCGCAGGCACATACCGACTGGGTCTTTCTGGACTCCGATACCATGCGCCCGGTGAGCATTCCCGACGAGATGATCGCCGCGTTTTTCCCCGAAGGGATGCCCAACGAGCGCACCACGCGCGAGCCGTTCCCCCCGGCGCCACCCCCGCCGCCGGGCGCGTACACCCTGCGCCGCGAGGTCGAGTGGCGCGATCTGGACGCCGCCGGGCACGTCAATAACGCGAACTATATGGCGTACTGCGAGGACGCGGGTGTCCACGTCGCCGCCGCGTTCGGCTGGACCATCCGCCGCATGATCGAGGCCGGCTTCGGCATCGTGGCGCGGCACTACCGGCTCGAATACAAACAGCCCGCCATGCTTGGGGACACGCTCGAAATCCTGACCTACATCGGCGAGTTCGGGCGCACCTCGGCGGTGCGCCATTACGTCATCACGCGCGCGAGCGATGGCGCGCTGCTGGCGCGGGCACAGGCGCGCTGGGTGTGGGTCGACCTCAGGACCGGCCGCCCGATCCGCATCCCGCCGGAGTTCGCGGCAGATTTCGCGGCGAATATAGCCAAAAGCAGCTAAAGGCAGCGAAAGACAGCTAGAGGCAGCTAGAGGCAGCAAAAGGCAGAGATATAAGCCGCTTTTCGCTGCTTTTTAACTGTTTCTAGCTGCTCTTAGCTGTTTCTAGCTGTTTCTAGCTGCTCTTAGCTGTTTCTAGCTGCTCTTAGCTGTCTTTTGCTGCTCGCTCGCGGTACCAGTCGCAGATGTCCGTCAGCGGGCAGCGGTGGCAGCGCGGGCTGCTCCAGGTGCAGATCTGCTGGCCATGACGGAGCAGCGCCTTGTGGAAATTGAACAGCACGTACGCGTCGCGCGGCAGCAGCGCGAGCAGGGCCGCATGCGCCGCAGTCGGCCCGACCGTCGCGCCGATCAGCCCGACCCGCTGGCTGACGCGGTGCACATGCGTGTCGACCGGCAGCACCGGCTGGGCAAAGCAGAACAACAGCACCAGCGACGCCGTCTTGATCCCGACGCCGGGCAGCGCCATCAGCCACGCCAGACCCTCTTCCGGCGAAAGGTCACGCAGGAAATCAATCGATGCTTCGCCACGCTCATCAATAATCTGGCGCAGTGCTGCCTGGATGCGCGGCGCTTTCGTCTCCGGATAGTTCGCCGGGCTGATGGCATCGATCAGATCGTCGAGCGGCGCGTCGCGGATCGCTTCCCACGAGCCGAAGCGATCCCACATCCGCTTGAAGGCCAGGGCTTCGTCGGCCTCGGTGGTACGGTGCGAGAGCATGGTCGAGATCAGCTCGTGCATCGGCTCGCGGCGCGGCACGAGCGGCAGCGCGCCATGCAGCGCGACCAGCCGGTCGTACACGATCTGCGTTTTGGCGCGCAAGGCGTCGGCGGTGTCGGTCATCAGCGCGTCCTTTCAGTGGCTTGGATTACAAGGACCCGGCTCTGACCGGATCATACCCCCGCCAGCCGCTTTATGCCTCGTCGAGCGCGTGTCGCAGCGTCAGGGCCAGGTCGCGCACGGCCTCGACGCCCGCGGCAGCCGCCCGCACCAGGGCGCTGCCCACGATGAACCCGTCTACCCACGCGCTCACCTGCTGCACCTGCTCCGGTCGGCTGATGCCGAAACCCAACACCAGCGGCGTGCTCGTCACGGCGCGGACGCGGGCGATGAACGCCTGCAGGTCGGGTGGCAGCGTGTCGCGCGCGCCGGTCACGCCCGTCACCGATACAAGGTAGATGAAGCCCTGCGCCCGCTCGGCGACCAGCGCGATCCGTTCCGGGCTGCTGGTCGGCGCCAGGAAGAAGATCTGTACCAGACCCTCGCGCGCGCACGCCTCGGCGAGCGAACCCGCTTCTTCCGGCGGCAGATCGGGCACGATCACGCCTGCCGCGCCCGCCGCCCGCGCGTCCATAGCAAAACGCTCCAGCCCATAGGCCAGCAGCGGGTTGAGGTAACCCATCAGCAGCATCGGCTGAGCCACGCCCCGTGCGCGCAGCTCGGTCACCGCGTCCAGGCAGCGCCCGACGGTCACGCCGTTCTCCAGCGCGACCTGCGTCGCCGCTTGAATGGTGGGGCCGTCCGCCAGCGGATCGCTGAACGGCATCCCGATCTCGAAGCCGTCCACGCCGGTTTGCGCCAGCGCCTCGATCGCGTTCAGCGAGTCAGCGATGGTCGGGTAGCCGATGGGGAAATAGGGCAGGAACGCGGCGCGGCCTTCGCGCCGGGAGCGGGCGAACATAGCCGCGAGCGCGTCCGGCCCGGCCGTTTCTCCGCCGCTCATGGCCGCTGCTCCAACGCGCTCAACACCGTGTCGAGGTCCTTGTCGCCGCGCCCAGACAGGTTCACCAGCACAATCGCGTCGCGGGGCAGCGTGGGGGCGAGTCTTACCGCCTCGGCGATGGCGTGCGCGCTCTCCAGCGCCGGGATGATGCCTTCCAGATGGCAGAGCAACTCGAAGGCCGCCAGCGCTTCGTCATCGGTGGCGACGGTGTAGTGCGCGCGCTCAAGCTGGCGCAGGTAGGCATGCTCCGGCCCGACCGAGGCATAGTCCAGTCCGGCGGAGATGCTGTGCGTCTCGCGGATCTGCCCGTTGGCGTCTTGCAGCACAAACGAGCGCGTCCCGTGCAGCACGCCGGGCCGCCCGACCGACGGATCGGCAAAGCGCGCTGCGTGCTGGCCGCTGGCGATGCCGCGCCCCCCGGCCTCGACGCCGATCAGTTCGACGCCCTCGTCGTCGCGGAAGGCGTGGAACAGCCCGATCGCGTTGCTGCCGCCGCCCACGCACGCGATACAGACATCCGGCAGGCGCCCGGCCTGCTCCAGCATCTGGGCACGCGCCTCGACGCCGATCACGCTTTGGAAGTCGCGCACGATCAGCGGGTAGGGGTGCGGGCCGAGCGCCGAACCGAGCAGGTAATGCGTCGTCTCAACATTTGTCACCCAGTCGCGGATCGCTTCGGTGATCGCGTCCTTGAGCGTGCGGCTGCCGCTGTCAACCGGGATGACCTCGGCGCCGAGCAGCTTCATACGGAAGACGTTGGGCCGCTGGCGCGCCATATCGACGCTACCCATATAGACATGACACTCCAGCCCCAGCAGCGCGCAGACGGTGGCGCTGGCAACGCCGTGCTGGCCCGCGCCGGTTTCGGCCACGATGCGCCGCTTACCCATACGCCGCGCCAGCAGCGCCTGGCCGAGCGCATTGTTGATCTTGTGCGCGCCGGTGTGCGCCAGGTCTTCGCGCTTGAGGTAGATGCGCGCGCCGCCCAGGTGATCGCTCAGCCGCGCCGCGTAGCTGATCGGCGTCGGGCGCCCGCTATAGGTCGCCTGCAGATGCGCCAGCTCGGCGCGAAAGGCCGGGTCGGCCTGCGCCTCGAAATAGGCGGCGGTCAGCTCGTCCAGCGCCGGGACGAGCGTCTCCGGCACGAAGCGCCCGCCGAACTCGCCAAAGTAGCCGCGCGCGTCCGGCACTTCCGCCTGCACCACGCCGACCTTGACCGTTTGCCGTTCCATCTTCGCTTCCTCACTTCCAGGCGGCCCCAGACAGGCCGCGTGAAGACCCGTGTCAAATCCCAACAACCCGGCTGCGCCGCTCCAGAAACACGACATCTTTCCAGACGCCGTGAAGCTGCCCGATGCGCTCGCGGATGCCGACTATGCGAAAGCCGCACGACCGATGCAGCGCCAGGCTGGCCGCGTTCTCCGGAAAGATGCCGGTTTGCAGCGTCCAGATGCCCGCCGCCTCACTGGCCTCGATCAGCGCACGCAGCAGTACCTTGCCGATGCCCTGCCCCCGCGCCGCCGCCGCGATGTAGATGCTGTTCTCGGCCACGCCCGCATAAACGCACCGGTCCGAGACGGGCGACAGCGCCGCCCAGCCAAGCACACGATCTCCATCTCGCGCCACAAGGCGGCAGTCTGGCCGGTGCGCGGCGTCCCACCGCTCCCAGGACGGCGTCTCCGTCTCGAAGGTGGCGAGGCCGGTCGCGATTCCCTCGCGGTAAATCGCCTCGACCGCGGGCCAATCGTCCGGCCGCATGGCGTCGATCACAACCTCGCTCATGCGGTTTCTCCGGCGGCTGCATCGGCGGCGTGCACCGCCGCGACAAAGGCCCGCACCCGCGCCAGGTCTTTGACGCCCGGCGTGCCGTTCTCGACCCCGCTTGCCACATCCACGCCCCAGGGCCGGATCGTGCGCACGCGCTCGCCCACGTTGTCCGGCGTCAGGCCGCCCGCCAGCATCAGCCGGGGGACGCGTGCCATCACCGCCCGCGCCACATCCGCGCCGGCTGGCTCGCCTGTGCCCCCGTACAGCGCGGGATGATAGGCGTCCACCAGCAGCGCGGGCAGCCCTTCGCCACGCGGGGCGTGCGCCCGATAGAGCGCCGCCTGCGCTTCTGCCTCTACCGGATCGCGCGGTCGCAGCGCCTTGAACGCGCGCCCGCCTAATGCCTGCAGCGTGTCGGGCGGCTCGTCGCCGCTGAGTTGAGCCGCGTCCAACCCGGCCGCCGCGAGTGTCGTTGCGATCTCATCCGCCGGCGCGTTGACGAACACGCCCACCAGCAGGGGACAGCGCTCGCCCAGCGCGGCGCGCAGCCCAGCCACGATCTCCCGCGCGGCGTCAGGCGTCACATAGCGCGGGCTGCGCGGGTAGAAGTTGAAGCCGAGCAGATCGGCTCCGGCCTCGGCGCACGCCAGCGCGTTGTCGAGCGCCGTCAGACCGCAGATCTTGATGCGCGTCATCGAACCTGCTCCTTCGGCTGGCGGCTGAGCGCCTTGACCAGCTTGCCGCGATGCTCCGCCTGGATCAGCGCCTCGCCCACCAGCACTGCGTCCGCCCCCGCCGCCCCCATACGCGCCACGTCTTCGGGCGTGTGGATTCCGCTCTCGGCGACGAGCGTCACGCCGGGCGGGACCAGCGGGGCCAGCCGCTCGGTGACGGCAAGATCGACCGCGAAGGTTTTCAGGTCGCGGTTGTTGATGCCGATCAGCGCCGGGTCGACGCGCAGCGCCCGCTCTAGCTCGGCCTCGTTGTGCACCTCGACCAGCGCCGCCATCCCCAGCGAGACGATCAGCGTGTGCAGTTCTTCAAGCTGCGCGTCGGAGAGCGCGGCCACGATCAGCAGGATCGCGTCGGCGCCCGCCGCCCGCCCCTCGTAGACCTGGTAAGGGTCGATCACGAACTCCTTGCGCAGCACCGGCAGTGGGACCGCGTTCCGCACCGCCGACAGGTGATTCAGGTGGCCCTGGAAGAAGCGCTCGTCGGTGAGGACCGAGATCGCCGCCGCGCCGTTCCCCGCGTAGACCGTGCCCAACGCCACCGGGTCGAACGGGTCGATCAGCACGCCCTTCGACGGCGAGGCGTGCTTGACCTCGGCGATCAGCGCGACGGTCGACCGTTGGAGCGCGGCGCAGAAGTCGCGCGGCGGGCTGACGAGGGTCGCCGCCTGCTCGAAGCGCCGGAGCGGCACGCTCTCGCGACGCGCAGCAACCTCGTCCGCCTTGTGCGCCAGAATTGTGTCGAGGATGGTCCCGGTGTGCAGGAACGGGTCAGGCATGGGCCAGCTCCTGGGTCAGCGCGATCAGCTCTTCCAGCTTGTTCAGCGCCGCGCCGCTATCGATTGTCTGGCGGGCCAGCGCGATCCCGTCGCGGAAATCGGCGCACAGCCCGCCGGCGACCAGCGCCGCTCCGGCGTTGAGCACCACGACATCGTGTTTGGCGCCGTCTACCTCGCCGCTCAGCACGCCGCGCAGGATACGCGCGTTTTCCGGCGGGTCTCCGCCCAGCAGCTCGGAGATGTGCGCAGGCTTGAGGTCGTAATCGAACGGATCAAGGTCCATCGTCTCGACGGCCCCGTTTTCGTAGATGCTGACGCGGTTGGGGCCGGTGGTGGTCAGCTCGTCCAGCCCGCCGTATCCGCAGACGACGATCGCCTTCTTCGAGCCGAGCGCGCCCAGCACGTGCGCCAGGAAGTCGGTCAAGTCCGGTGCGAAGACGCCCATCAGCTGGCGCTGCGCCCCGGCGGGGTTAGTCAGCGGGCCGAGGATGTTGAAGATGGTCCGCACGCCGACCTGGCGGCGCGGGCCGATGGCGTGCTTCATGGCGGGGTGCAGCTTCGGCGCGAACAGGAAACCGATTCCGATGGTGTCGATGCAGTGCCCGACCTGCTCGGGCGTCAGGTCCAGGTTGACGCCCAACTCGGCCAGCACGTCCGCGCTGCCGCACCGGCTGGTCGCGGCGCGGTTGCCGTGCTTGGCGATGCGCAGCCCCGCCGCCGCCGCGACGAACGCCACCGTCGTGCTGATGTTGAACGTGCCGGATTTGTCCCCGCCCGTCCCGCAGGTGTCGAGCAGGTCCCCGTTGAACCGGGTGGGGACGCGGACGGCGTTGGCGCGCATGGCGCGCGCGCTGCCGAGGATCTCCTCATGCGTCTCGCCTTTCATGCGCAGGCCCATCAGGTAGGCGCCGATCTGCGCCTCGGTCGCCTGCCCGGACATGATCTGGTGCATCACGGCTTCCG
>DYEN01000307.1 GCA_020725705.1 Anaerolinea sp. | reverse complement strand
TCGACCCGCTCGGCATCTTCCTGGCGCTGATTGCGGGCTTTGGCTGGGCGCGTCCCGTGCCGGTCAACCCGCGCGCCTTCTACCCGAACGAAACGCGCGGACTGGTGATCGTCTCGCTGGCCGGTCCGCTGATGAACCTGTTGATCGCGGCGGCGTTCGGGCTGTTGATCCGGACGCTGATCGCAGCGGGCATGATGTCCGGCTTCCTCTACACCGTGCTCGCCACCGTCGTGATCTTCAACATCGTGCTATGCCTATTCAACCTGCTGCCGCTGGCCCCGCTGGACGGCTACAAGATCGCGGTGGGCGTGCTGCCGTACCCATCGAGTAGCGCGCTGATCCGCTACGAGCGCGAAACCACACTGGCGCTGATGCTGCTGATCATGCTGGGCGCGATCACCAACGGGCGGATAGACCTGCTCGGCACGCTGCTCGGCCCGCCGATCCGCTTCTTGTTCCGCGCGCTGGTCTAGGGTGGGGTAGATGGGTGCCGTCTATCGCATCTGGCAAGGGCTGCGCGCGCTGACCTCGTGGCTGAGGCCGGTCGATGACGCGCAGGCCGGGCAGCTTTTGACCCCGGACCTTTACGCGCTGTATCGGGGGATGCGCCGCTCCGAGCGTCAGCACAGCCTGCGTGTGCTGCGAGACCTGCGCGCCGCCGGGCACACCGACCCCGATCTGCTGGCCGCTGCGCTGCTGCACGACGTGGGCAAGTGCCGGGCGCGGTTTGGCGTGGCGGCCAAGACGCTGGTCGTGTTGGTGCGGGCAGTTGCGCCGGGGCTGTACCGGCGCTGGGGGAGCGGCCCGGCGCGCGGATGGCGAACCCCCTTTGCGGTCAGTGTGCAGCATCCGGCCTGGGGTGCGGAGATGGTCGCCAGGGCGGGCGGCTCGCCCCTGGTAGTCGAGCTGATCGCGCGCCACCAGGACCGGCTCGACGGCCCGCCGCGCAGCGAAGCGGATCGCCTGCTGGTGGCGCTACAAGCGGTCGACAACAACAATTAGCCACCGCTTTAAACGCTTCCGGCGCTCAGCGGGTAAAATAAACACAGAACGATCCCCTCAGACCAGAAGGACAGGACGATGCACGTTCACGTCACGATTATCGGCCTCAACCGTGTCGGGACTTCCGTCGGGCTGGCGCTGAAACGCTACCAGAGCCAGCCGACCGCCCAGCACAGCTTCACCATCATCGGCAGCGACAATGAAAACGAGCCGATGAAGACCGCCCACAAGATGGGTGCAATCGACAATTTCCAGCGCGATAAGCTGAAGGCGATCGAGGGCGCCGAGCTGATCTTCACTAACCTGCCCTATGGCGAGACGGAAGGCTTGTTCGCGCGGATCGGCCCGGCGCTCAAACCGGGCGCGGTGGTGCTGGATCTGTCGCTGCTCAAACAGCCGGCGCTTGGCTGGGCAAACGAGTTTTTCGTCCGGAACGCGCAGGGGAACGTCCTCGCCTATCTGGTCGGGATCACGCCGATTCTCAACGCGAACGCGCTCTACAGCGGCGGCATCGACGCCGGAGATGCTCGCGCCGACCTGTTCGACGGTGCGGATATCTTGATCGCGCCCGATCCGCAGTGCCCCCCCGAGGCGGTGCAGCTGGCGGAAGATGTCACCCGGCTGCTCGGCGCCAGGCCGCGCTTCATGGACCCCGCCGAGCACGACGGGCTGATCGCAGCGACTGAGGAACTGCCCGCTCTGCTGGGCGCGACGCTGTTCTACACGCTGGAACAGTCCGACGGCTGGACCGAACTGCGGCGCATGGTCAACCCGACGCTGGCGCTGGCTTTCCAGAGCTTGCGGACCCGCACCCAGGCGGACGCGCTGGCCTTGCTGACTCACAACCGCGCTAATGTGCTGCACCACCTCGACACGCTGATTGCGCGGCTGGGCGAGGTGCGGCACGCGCTGGCGGCCGGGGGAGACAACGCCGAACTGGAAGCGTTCCTGGGGCTGGTGTACCGGGCCTGGCAGAAGTGGGACGCCAAGCGCACCAGCGGCAGTTGGGACGAGGGGCGCAGCATCGAGCCGCTGCCGGGGCCGTTCGGCGCGATGGGCGGGATGCTGTTCGGGCGCCGAACCCGGAAATCGGACAACGAAGACGCGGACTGAGGGTAGTGGGAATCAACGGCGCGCCGGGCAACCGGTGCGCCGCTTGCAGGTCAGCGGGAGTGTATGGGAGTCGAACCCATCGCGGCCCGCGCTGTGCGACCCGCCGCCAGTTTTGAAGACTGGGAAGCCCACCGGGACTCATACACCCCCACTGATGATAATAGCCGATCACAGGGCAGATTTCCAGGGAAAGCGCGGCGTGTGCCGCCGTGACCACGGCTGGCCGGCGGCGTGCAGGACAGGCTCCGCCCGGCGCCGGTCTTCATCGCTAACCGTTCGTTGACGGTCCCAGTTTCGACCAGTCGCCCGGCCCGCGCACGCGATCGTCGCCGCGCCGCCGGGTGATCGCCAGCGCATCCAGCCGCTCCAGAAAGTCGATCGCGTAGCGGCGTGTCGTCCCGAAATGGTCGCGCAGCACGCCGACGGTGAGCGGCTCGCCGCGCTCCAGCCGATCGCGGGCGAAGGCGATCCACTCGGCCAGCACGGCAGGCGTCAGGACAACCTCGCTGCTGATGCGCACCAGCTCGCCGCGCTCGATCAGCCCGTTGAGCACGGCCTCGCCCACCCACTCGCGGGCCTGCGCGACGGTGGGCGGGGTGTGCGGTTGTTCCTCGAAGGCGCGCCATAGCCGGGCGAGCGCTTCTTCCTGAGCCGGGCTGAGCCGGACGCTATGCTCCGGCAAGCGGATCGCGCCGCCTTCCGCCGGGGTGACAACCCCCTCGCGCGCCAGCCAGTCGCGCGCCGCCGCGAAGACGTCCGGCCCCAGGCGCAGGCGGCTGCGCAGCGCCTCGGGCGGCATACCCAGCCGAAGCGGCTCTTCGGCGTGGAAGCGCGCCAGCACGCGCCGCGTCTTGTCCACCAGCCGCGCCCAGCTTGCCGGATGGATTGCCCAGCCTTGCCCGCTGAGCAGCAGATCGCCGCGCGCCGCTGCCTGGGCGATCTGGTCCGGCGCGAGACCAAGCGACTCCACCGGGACGGGACCGCGCGCGTCTGCCAGCCGCAGCAAGGCGATCGCCAGCGGGTCGCCCGTCGCCAGCGTCTCGAAGCGGGCGATGACTTCGGGGCGGCCACGCTTCCAGCGGCGGCCGGGCGCCGTGTCCAGAACCACCCCGCCGCCCACGGTCTCGCCCGGCGAGGCGCGGCGGATGATATAGCGGTCGCCGGGCGCGGCGACGACCGGCCGTTCCAGGCGAATCTGTACCCAGCTTTCGTCGCCGGGCAGGACGCGCTCGCGGTCCAGCACGCGGACTCGGCCCATCACCTCAGCCGAGCCGGTAAACAGCTTGACCGCGTCGTTGTGTTCCAGCGGGCGCTGCGCGTTGGGCAGATAGCGCAGGCGGGCGTCGATCAGCGTGGTGGGATGCCACGCGCCCGGCAGCCCCAGCACATCTCCGCGCGCCAGATCGCTTTTCTCCACGCCGCGCAGGTTGACCGCGACGCGCTGCCCCGGTCCGGCGCGCTCCAGACTTTGTTCGTGCGACTGCAAGCCGCGCACCCGTGCCCGCACGCCCGCGGGCTGAATCTCGACTTCCTGCCCCACGCTCAGGCTGCCCCCGTTCAGCGTCCCGGTGACGACCACACCAAAGCCGCTGATGGTGAAGACGCGGTCGATCGGCAGGCGCGGGTTGCCCAGGTCTGGGCGGGGTGGCAGATGGTCGAGCAGATCGGTCAGCGCGGCGATCAAATCGTCCACCCCTTCGCCGGTGCGCGCCGACACCGGGATGATGGGCCGCCCTTCGAGCACCGTCCCCTGCACCGCGTCGAGGATGTCGAGTGTCACCAGCTCGCGCCATTCCGGGTCCGGCACCAGGTCGATCTTGGTCAGCGCGATCAGCCCGGCGGGGATGCCCAGCAGGTCGAGGATCGCCAGGTGCTCGCGCGTCTGCGGCATCACACCCTCGTCGGCGGCGATGACCAGGATCGCCGCGTCGATCCCGCCGACGCCCGCCAGCATGTTCTCGATGAAATCGCGGTGGCCGGGCACGTCCACGATCCCGACCCGCTCGCCGTTGGGCAGGTCCAGCCACGCGAAGCCGAGGTCGATCGTCATTTCGCGCCGCCGCTCTTCTTCCAGGCGATCCGGGTTGATGTGCGTCAGCGCGAAGGTGAGGGTGGATTTGCCGTGATCGACGTGCCCGGCGGTCCCGATGACGTGCATAGGCTATCCTTCACCGGCAGTGAGGGTATGCAGCGCAGAGATCAGCGCGTCGTCTTGCTCAGGAAGCACGGTGCGCGGGTCGAGCAGCAGTCGGTCATCCGCCACGCGGGCGATCACCGGCGGATCGGCACGGCGCAGGCGGTCGGCGGCGACGTTGGGCTGCGCGACGCGCGGCGCAAAGGCCCAGGTCGGTAATGTCTCGCCGGGCAGGCTGCCCCCGCCCACCGTCGACTCGGCGGGCACGATCGCGCCGGGCACGGCTGCCGCCCAGCGTTCGGCCCGTGCGCGGATCGCGTCCGGCGAGAGGCTGATCATGCGCCAGACCGGGATCTGTTCCAGCGCCTCGCCACGCCGGTAGTGCTCCAGCGTGGCGGCCAGCGCGGCCAGCGCCAGCTTGTCCGGGCGGATGGCGCGCGCCAGCGGATGGCGCCGGAGCCGCTCGATCAGATCGGCGCGCCCGACCAGAACGCCCGCCTGCGGCCCGCCAAGCAGCTTGTCGCCGCTGAACAGCACCAGGTCTGCCCCGGCGCTCAGGCTTTCCTGGACGGTCGGCTCGTGCGCCAGGCCGAAGGCGCCGGTATCGAGCAGCGCGCCGCTGCCGAGGTCGTCCAGCACCGGCAGGCCGCGCGCGTGCGCCAGCGTGGTCAGCGCGTCCAGCGGGACCGACTCGGTGAAGCCGACGACGCGAAAATTGGACGGATGCGCCCGCACGATCAGGGCCGTCTCCGGCGTGATAGCGTTCGCGTAGTCTTCGAGGCGCGTGCGGTTGGTCGTGCCGACCTCAACCATCTGCGCGCCGCTCTGACGCATGACATCCGGGATGCGGAAGGCACCGCCGATCTCGATCAACTGCCCGCGGCTGATGATCGCCTGGCGTCCGGCGGCCAGCGCGCTGAGCGCCAGCAGCACCCCGGCGGCGTTGTTGTTGACGACCATGCCCGCCGGGGCGCCGGTTACCTCGCGCAGGATGCGCTCGATGTGCGTATCGCGCTGGCCGCGCGCGCCCGCTTCCAGATCGTATTCAAGCGTGCTATACCCCGCCGCGACGGCCTGTATGGCCGCCAGCGCCGCCGCAGAAAGCGGAGCGCGTCCCAGATTGGTGTGGATGATGACGCCGGTCGCGTTGATCACCGGGCGCAGGCTGGGCTGTGCCTCTCGTGCCAGACGCGCTTCTGCCTGAGCCAGCAACGCATCCACGCCGGGGATCGAGCCGCCACTGAGCAGCGCCTGGCGTGCCGCCTCGACCGCCTGGCGCAGCGCCTCGACGGTGCGCGCATGGCCGTAGCGCCCCACCAGGTCATGCCCGGCGCGCAGCAGCGCATCAATGCTCGGTAGATCGCGAAAAGAGGTCATGCGCGGGATTATACCATCTGAGCGAAAACAAGACGCCCGGCGCCGGGCACACACGGCGGCACGGTTAACGCGTTTGATCCCGTGAGCGCGACACACGCCGGCGCTGCATGCGGACGATCAGCACCGTCAGCAGGCTGCCGGCCACCAGCCCGACCATCGCTCCTTGGATGCCGCGCCGGGTTTCGGCGCGTTCGCCCTGAGCGCGGGCGCTGCGGACTTCGGCTTCCAGCGCGCGGATGCGCGCCTGCGCGGCCTGCGTGCCCTCTTCGGCGGCCAGGTCGGCGTGGCAGGTCACGCAGGCGGCTGTTTGGACAACGGCGGTATGGCCGGTCGGGAAAAGCGCGCCGCTCACAAAATGCGCCAGCAGGTCTTCGCGCCTGGGGCGGAACCAATGGCAGTCCGTGCAGAGCGGCTCCGGGTGGGTCAAGTGCACGTAATCGTTGCGCGGCGGGTGTTCGTGGCAGTTCAGGCACAGCGCGAGGCTGTCATCGCCGAAGCGTAGCTGGTGCGGGTGCGGGTTGTGGCAGGTCGCGCAGACGATCTGCTGATCGCCGTGAGCGCTGTGCCGCCACTCGGTGACGGTCGTCGGGTGGCAGCTTTCGCAGACAGCCGGCCCTGGGCTGATCATCACCGGCCGGCCGGGGTGATCGGGCGGCGTCGGGCCGTGGCACGCCTCGCAGGTGACGCCCTCGCGCGCGTAGGTGCCCATGCGCGGGTCATAGCCGGTTGTGTGGCAGCCCAGGCACGCGGGGTCGCTGCCTGCCCTCTGCCAGTAGTCCTGGAAGACCGGATCGACGAACGCCTGGGCGTGCACGCTCGTTTCCCATGCGGCAGCGACATCGACGTGACACTCCGAGCACGAGCGCGGTACGGCTGTGTCGCTCAGATCGCCGGCGGGCGGGCGGTCGCTATCCGGCGGAAGCGGCGGGCCGTCCTGCCAGGGTGGGGCAGCCTGCGCCCGGCGCTCCGCACCCGCCAGGGCCAGACCGGCAGACAGCAGCACGAGCGCGATCAGGTAGATGAACGCGGTATTCGGCACGGGTGCGCGCCGCACTGCGTCTGAGAAGCCCGTCTTTGCCGCGCCTGGGATCGCGCACAGTTCATCCAGATCCGGCATCGCCCAATCCTCATCGGCCAGCAGTGTGCCGCCTGTCGGTTATGCTCTCTCTGCGCAGTATACTTCTTTACGCGTTTCGCGGCGCGGCGAGCTTCCCCTTTCCGCGTCGGACGCGGTATGCTTTGAGGCTGGTGCCGCAGGAGTTGCGTTGCAGCGCGAGGAGCAAAATCATATGGCCCTGATTGCCGCCTTTGCGACCCCCACCGGGCCGCGCTACGGTCTGGTGGTGGATGGCATTGTTCACGAGTGGGACGGGAACCCGCTGACCGACCGCCCCGGCGCGCCGGGCCAAGCGCTCGGTCCGCTGGACGAGATGCCCATCCTGCCCCCGGTCGCGCCGGGCAAGCTGGTGTGCGTCGGACGCAACTACGCCGCCCACGCCGCCGAGCATCACGCCGCCGTGCCCGACGAGCCGATGCTGTTTCTGAAGCCGCCGAGCGCGGTGATCGCCCACGGCGCGCCGATCCAGATTCCGGCCGGGATCGGGCGCGTCGATCACGAGGCGGAACTGGCCGTGATCATCGGGCGGCGGGCGCGCCGGGTTCGCCGCGAGGACGCGCACCACTACGTGCTGGGTTACACCTGCGCCAACGACGTCAGCGCCCGCGACTTCCAGCAGAAGGACGGCCAGTGGGGCCGCGCCAAAGGCTTCGACACCTTCTGCCCGCTGGGGCCGGTGATCGCGACCGATCTCGACCCGTCGCGGCTGGCGGTGCGCGCGCGGGTCAACGGCGAGCTGCGCCAGAACGGCAACACGGCGGATATGGTCTTCGACGTGCCCTTCCTGATCGCGTTCATCAGCGCCGTAATGACGCTGGAGCCGGGCGACGTGATCCTGACCGGCACGCCCGAAGGTGTCGGCCCGCTCGGCGATGGCGACGTGGTTCAGATCGAGGTTGAAGGGATCGGCACGCTCGTCAACCCGGTTGAGGTGGTGGGCTGAGCCACGCCCGATTCGCCGCGCAGAAAAATGACCGCCCCGGTCAGACATGATCGGGGCGGTTCGCCGCAGGCGCGGGGCGCTAGCCCGCCGGCACGAAGCGCAGAACGGCGCCGTCGTAGTCGACCACGTACAGCTCGCCCGCCTCGTCCTCGCCAAACGAGCTGATGCTCAAGCCGGATTCGAGCACGGGCCGGGCGTTCCACGTCCCGTCGGCATTCCGGTTCGCAGCCCAGATCGTGCCGGTGCACCAGTCGCCGTAGAAGTAGGTGCCCACCAGGTTCGGGATCGCCGTGCCGCGATAGACGTGCCCGCCGGTGATCGAGCAGCCGCCCGTCCCGCTGTGGCTGTACTGCGCGATGGGCATCACAACATCGCTGGCCGGCGCCCGTCCAGAATAAATCTCCGAGGCTTCGTAGGCGTTCCAGCCGTAGTTTTCACCGCCAGGGCTGGATGCCGGCTGGAAATTCACCTCTTCCCACGCGTTCTGCCCCACATCCGCGATGTACAGGTCGCCCGTCTCGCGATCGAAGCTGAAGCGCCAGGGGTTGCGCAGCCCCCAGGCCCAGATCTCGGGGCGGGCGTCTTCGCGGTTCACGAACGGGTTGTCGGGGGGGATGGCATAGCCTTCGGAGGTGTTCACATCCAGGCGCAGGATCGTCCCCAGCAGCGTGCGCAGGTTCTGGGCGTGGCCCTGCGGGTCACCACCCGATCCGCCGTCACCAAGCGCTACATACAGATAGCCGTCCGGCCCGAAAGCCAGGTGACCCCCGTTGTGATTGGCGTAGGGCTGCTCAACGACCAGGATCTGTTCCTCGCTGGCCGGGTCGGCCCGGTTCGGGTCATCGGCGGAAACATGATAGCGCGAGGTGATGCTGGTTCCGGCGCGGTTGGTGTAGTTGATGAAGAATACCCCGTTCTCAGCGTAGTCCGGATGGAACGCCAGCCCTAGCAGGCCGCGCTCGGTGTAGCTGCTGCTGCGCGCTTCCGGGCTGACCCGGTCGGTGACATCGAGGAAGGGGGTGTCGAGCCGCCGGCCGTTTTCCAGCACCCAGATCACGCCGCCCTGCTCGACCACGAACAGCCGCCCGGAGCCGTCTCCGGCGTGGGTAACCAGCAGCGGGCGCGTGAACCCGTCGGCGAACGGCTCCAGCGCGAAGCCGGGACCCTGGGCGTGGGCGTCGTGCGCGTTGGTCGCCAGCCCTGCTAGCGCGAGAAGTCCGAGGAACACCAGCAAACCTATCCCTACGCGAATCCTGTTCGACTGCATGACACTATCCTCTCACTGCTTCCAATACAACCGTGTCATCGTGCGTATCGATCATAAGGCAAAGCGCGGCTGCATGGCCAGTGTCCGGCATGGGAATTTGGTCCGGTGAAGAGGCGCAACGGACGCTGTCAGCGGGCCAGGGCCTGGACCAGCTCGCGGAAGGCGCGCTTGTAGTCGGCACCGGCGAAGTCGAAGCGGGGTTTGCGCCGCAGCGCGTCGGGCAGATCGGCGGGGGTCGCCTGCGCCACGACGATCGGCTTGCGGCGCTGCTCGAAGAACTCCCACGCCTCGACCACCGACGCCGTCTGCGCGGCCAGCGGGGATAGGACGACGATCATCCGCTTGCACTCGACCAGCGCGGGATGCACCCCCGTCGCCCAGCGCACATCGCTGGCGGTGTCCTCGGCCATAAAGGTCGGCACGCCGATACGGTTGAGATCGGCGGCCAGCTGCTCGGCGAACCCGGCGTCGGCCACGCTATAGTTGACGAACACCGTTTCCGCCGTCAGCTTGCCGGCGGGGCGTTCGCCCACGCGCACCGGCGCGGGGCGTTTAAGCGCGTCGTGGGCCGGCGTGCGCCCGATGCGGAAGACCGTCGTCCCGCACACTGGGCACTCGCCGCGGGTGGCGGCGCTGCCGCGCCGCGTCCAGACCGGCTCGGGGTTGTCCATCGGCACGGTCTGGCGGCATGTCACGCAGAAGGCGTCGATGATGTCAGACTGGGGAAAGTCGTTGGTGTCGTCCGACCAGGGATCGCGGCGATCGTTCATCCGGCTGCATCCTATCACATGGTAAGAAGCGCAGGCGCCCCCGGCGCTGTCCCTAGCTTAGCATATCCGCGCGCCGGGCGGCCAGCCGCGAACGGCCCGCGCGCAAAACATGCAGCCGCGCGCCCGGTTTGCTACAATCGGCAGCCGTCTGGACCGTGGGCAGCTTGCCCGGTGACGCGCTTGGACAAGCCCTGTGGCTTGCGTCTGTGGATAGGGATGGAAGGAACTCATGTCCGAACTCGACCTGAAGCGTATCAACACGATCCGTATGCTGGCGGCGGACGCCGTGCAGCAGGCCAATTCCGGCCATCCGGGCCTGCCGATGGGCGCGGCGCCGATGGCTTACGTGCTGTGGACGCGCTACCTCAAGCATAACCCCGCCGATCCGAAGTGGCAGAATCGCGACCGCTTCATCCTCTCTGCCGGGCACGGCTCGATGCTGCTCTATGCGCTGCTGTACCTGACCGGCTACGATGTGTCGCTGGACGACCTCAAGCAGTTCCGGCAGTGGGGCAGCAAGACGCCGGGCCATCCCGAATACGGGCTGACGCCGGGCGTCGAAACCACGACCGGGCCGCTGGGGCAGGGGTTCACCAACGGGGTTGGCATGGCGATCGCCGCCAAGCATTTCGAGGCGGTCTTCAACACGCCCGAACACAGCATCGTCGATCACTGGATTTATGCCATCGTCAGCGACGGCGACCTGATGGAAGGCGTCACGTCCGAGGCGGCGTCGCTGGCCGGGCATCTCAGGCTGGGCAATCTCATTTACCTCTACGACAACAACCACATCTCGATTGAGGGCAGCACGGATCTGGCCTTCACCGAGGATGTGGGCCGCCGCTTCGAGGCTTATGGGTGGCATGTTCAGCGTGTCGAGGATGGGAACGACCTGGACGCCATCGACGCGGCGATCCGCGCCGCGCAGGCCGAGCGCAGCCGCCCATCGCTGATCATGGTCACGACCACTATCGGCTACGGCAGCCCTAACAAGGCCGGGACCGCCGAGGTGCACGGCTCGCCGCTGGGCGCCGAGGAACTGGCGCTGACCAAGCAGGCGCTTGGCTGGCCGCAGGAGCCTTCGTTCCTGGTGCCGGACGATGTGCTGGCGTTCTTCCGCCAGGCCGTCGAGCGCGGGGCCGCGGCCCAGGCCGCCTGGCAGCAGACGTGGGACGCCTGGGCGCAAGCCAACCCGGACAGGGCCGCGCTGTGGCGCCAGATGGTTGAGGGCGAGATCGGCGACGAGTGGGAAGCGCATCTGCCCGTCTTTGGCGAGGGGAAAGTCGCCACCCGTAACGCGTCCGGCAAGGTCATGAATGCGATCGCGCCGTATGTGCCGGGGCTGATCGGCGGCGCGGCAGACCTGGAGCCGTCGACCAAGACGTATCTCAACAATTACGACGCCATCGCGCCGGGGCAGTACGGCGGGCGCAACCTGCACTTCGGCGTGCGCGAGCACGCGATGGGCGGCATCGCTAACGGCATGGCCGTCTACGCCCGGCTGATCCCCTACACGGCGACCTTCCTGGTCTTCTCGGACTATATGCGCCCGGCGATCCGGCTGGCGGCGCTGAGCGAGTTCCCGGTTGTGTTCGTCTTCAGCCACGACAGCATCGGCCTGGGCGAAGACGGCCCGACACACCAGCCGATCGAGCACATCATGTCCCTGCGCCTGATCCCGCGCCTGGACGTCATCCGCCCGGCGGACGCCAACGAAACCGCCGGCGCGTGGCGGGTCGCCATCCAGAACCGCCATACGCCAACCGCGCTGCTGCTCACCCGCCAGAACGTGCCGGTGCTGCCCGGCGACGCCCGCGCGATCTGGGACGGCGTAGAGCGCGGCGCGTATGTGCTCTCCGAAGCGGAAGGCGGCGATCCGGCAGTGCTGCTGATCGCGACCGGTTCGGAAGTGCATCTGGCGCTGGACGCACAAAAGCTGCTGGCGGAGCGAGGCGTCCCGGCCCGCGTGGTCAGCATGCCAAGCTGGGAGCGGTTCGAGCGCCAGCCGCAGGACTACCGCGACAGCGTGCTGCCGCCGGCGGTTACGGCGCGCGTGGCGATCGAGGCCGGCGTGACGCTCGGCTGGCAGAAGTGGGTCGGGCCGCAGGGCGCAGTGGTCGGCGTGGATCGCTTCGGTGCCTCTGCGCCCTATCAGACGATCTACAAAGAGCTTGGCCTGACGCCCGAGGCGATTGTCGAGAGCGCGCTGGCCCAGCTTGAGCGCGTCTAGAGCGCCTTAGTCGTCCGGGCGAGGCCCCACACGCTGAGCGCAACACGGCGCGGGATCGTCCGATCCTGCGCCGTTGTTTTATGCGGTCGTTTGGCGGGGCGGCCCGATTTTCGTATCATCTGCGCGTCGTAAGAGCAGCAAAGAGCAGCTGAGGACAGCAAAGAGCAGCTAAGAACAGCAAAGAGCAGCGAAGAACAGCTGCCTTTTACTGCTTTCCGCTGTATTTAGCTGTATTTAGCTGTAGTTAGCTGTCTTTCGCTGCTTTTCGCTGCTGCTAGCAAAGGAGCCGACCATGCCGCAGGAATCCCCTATCCGCGAGCTGCGTCTCGCACTGACCGTTGAGAATTACGACGAGCTGGTTCGTTTCTACCGCGATGTGTTTGGGCTGCCGGTCATCGAAGCGTGGGACAACCCCACCGGGCGCGGCGTGATCCTCGACGCGGGTCGCGCCACGCTGGAATTGCTCTCGGTCGATCAAACCGAACTCGTCGACCGGGTTGAGGTGGGCGCGGCGGGCGCTTCGGGACCGGTGCGCCTGGCGCTTGAGGTCGCCGACTCCGAAGCGACCGCCGAGGCGCTGGTTGCCGCCGGGGCGGAGCGCGTCGGCGGGCCGGTGGTCACGCCCTGGCGTCACCGCAACGTCCGCCTGCGCGCGCCGGACGGGATGCAGATCACGCTGTTCACGGTGTTGGATAGCTAAAGACAGCGAAAGGCAGCAAGAGACAGCTAAATACAGCTAAATACAGCGGAAAGCAGTAAAAGGCAGCTAAAGGCAGCTGTTCTTCGCTGCTCTTCGCTGCTCTTTGCTGTTCTTTGCTGTTCTTCGCTGCTCTTCGCTGTTCTTTGCTGTTCTTTGCTGTTCTTCGCTGCTCTTCGCTGTTTCTAGCTGTTCTTTGCTATTCTTCGCTGCTCTTCGCTCAGGATCTGCCGCAGATGCTCGCGTCGGGCCGCGCCGGCCAGCGTCTCCAACCGGCGCACGCCGAGCGGGTCGATCTCTTCGCGCAGCAGGCGCAGGTCTTCGGGGGTGGGCGGCGGCGTTTCGTGCAGATCGGGCGCGATCGCCAGCTCGAAGCCGGTCTTCGCCTGCACCTGCTCGACGGTCACGCCGGGGTGCAGTGTGACCAGTCGCATGCGCCCGTCCGCCCAATCGAACTGCCCCAGATCGCTGACGAGATAGCGCGGCCCCTGCCCGGCGCGCCGCTGCGGGCTGTGCCCCAGGCCGCTGATGTGGTCCACACGCGGCACGAAGACGGCGCGCGAGTGGCGCGGGACATAGAGGTAGAGCCGCTCGGAGAAGACGCTCACGTCCGGCACGCCGCCGGACCCCGGCAGCCGCAGGCGCGGGCGGTCGTAGCGGCGCCCGATGGCGAGGTTGTTGGTGTTGCCCGCGGCGTCGATCTGCGCCGGGCGGAAGAATTCTTTCGGCGCGTAGGTATGCAGCAGGTCGGCGGCAATCGTCACAAAGCTGGCATGAGCCAGCGCCTTGCCCAGCCACAGGGCTTCGGCGTGCGCCAGCCCCAGAGGCGCCCAATCCTGCACTACGCCCTGTCCGATGGCCGAGGCGAAGACCGCGCGCGGCGCATGCGTCCGCTTGGCGAGGATGTACCCCGCCGCGACGAGCGGGGTCGCCAGCCCGTGTGCCAGCAGATCGCCGTCTTCAACCTGCCGGGCAATGCAGACGGCGATCAGGTCGTCGACCGTGTACCCCGCGGCAGGCGGCGCATCAGGCGGCATGGAAGCGACGGTCCCATCAGTCGCGGCGGCGGCCAAAGACCAGCATGGCGTAATACAGCAGGGTCAGGATCGAGGTGGCGACCGCGGCCACGTAGGTGAAGGCCGCAGCGCGCAGAACCGCTTTCGCCCCGTCGCGATCCTGCTCGGTGGCGATCAACCCGCTCTGCTCCAGCATCGCCATCGCGCGGCGGCTGGCGTCTAGCTCCACCGGCAGAGTGACGATGGTGAACAGTGTCGCGCCGGCGAAGAGCAGCAGGCCGATCGTCGCCAGGCCGGTCGCATTGAACAGAACGCCCAGGATGATCAGCATGATCCCGATCGACGGGCCGAACTGGGCGCTGGGGATCAGCAGCGAGCGCAGGCCCATCAGCGGGCTATTCTGCTGGTGCTGCTGGACATGCCCCAGCTCGTGCGCGGCGACGGCCATCGATGCGACGGTTGGCTGCATCGCCACGCCTTGCGACAGCCGCACGATGCCCTTGGTCGGGTCGTAGTGGTCGGTGAGCTGCCCGCCTGTGACTTCCAGCCCCACCGGCTGGACACTGCCGTTCCGCATGAGAAGCTGAGCGGTCTGGTGGCCGGTCACGCCCCGGCTGTTGCGGATGTTGCCCCATTTCTGGTAGGCGTTGCGCACCGCCGCCTGCGCCAGCCCGGTGATCACCAGGGTGGGTAGCATGACAAGCAGGATATAGTTCGGATCGAAGAACATGCACGTCTCCTTTTTGCGGAAGACTGGCGCCCCGGCTTTGCCGACCAGGGCGCCCTGAATCACGCGGCTTTCTACCGATAATTATGCTGTGTTCGGGGTTCGCCCGCACGCAAAAAACCCGTTAGAAAGCACCTGTCTAGGGCGAGGGCGTCGGCGTTGGGCTGGAAGCCGGGGCGCCGGCGCGCGCGTCCTCAGAGCGGGTCAGGTAGTCGATCGCGGCCTCAAGCTGCGTGTCGCCGTCCAGGCCGCGCGTGGGATCGAATGCAACGCGCACATCCGGCTCGATGCCCACCTCGCTGACCGAGCGCCCGTTGGGCGTGTACCAGCGCGAGATCGTGATGCGGATGCCGCCGCCGTTGGACAGCTCGCGCCAGACCTGCACCGAACCTTTGCCGAAGGTCGGCATGCCGATAATCGTCGCCCGCCCGCGATCCTGCAGCGCGCCGGCGATCAGCTCCGAGGCGCTCGCACTGCCCTCGTCGACCAGCACCACCATCGGCACTTTGGTTGCGATCGCGTCGCCCAGCGCCTCGTGGGTGTACTCCCGGTCCGGCCCGCGCTCGATGACCACCGGGCCGCTGTCGAGGAACGCGCTGGCGACATCGATTGCGGTGGTCAGGTAGCCGCCGGGGTTGGCGCGCACGTCCAGGATCAGGCCCTTGAGCGAGTCTCCGCCCATGTCGCGGATCGCGTCGCGCATGGCCTGACCGGTGCTGAACTCGAACTGGTTCAGGCGGATATAGCCGATCCCGTCCTCAAGAATCTCCCAGGTAACGCTGGATACTTTGATGCGGTCACGGGTCACGTTGAAATAGAGCAATTCCGGCTCTCCGGGGCGGTGGATGCCCAGGCGCACGACCGTGCCTGCCGGGCCGCGCACCTGCGCGATGATCTCGTTCTGGCCCTGGCCGGTGACATCCTGGCCGTCCACCTCGACGATCGTGTCGCCGGGCAGCAGGCCGGCGGCCTCTGCCGGGGAGCCGGGCATGATCGACACCAGCTCCAGGCCGCCCAGGGTTTCGTTCAGGCGGACGGTGGCGCCGATCCCTTCATAGGCACCGCTCATTGACTCGTTGACGCGGTCGAAGGTTTCGGGGTCCATATAGTCGGTGTGCGGGTCGCCCAGCGTGCTGAGCATCCCGCGTAGCGCCCCTTCCATCAGCGCCTCGTCGTCCAGCGGATCGACGTAATTTTCGTGGAGCAGGGTCCAGGCTTCCCAGAAGGGCGCGAAGATCTCGTCAACCTCGTCAGGCTGGCCGCCATCCTGGGCGCGCGCCGGGCTGCGGTCCGACACTCCTAGTGCGTAACCCGCCAGGAACAATGTGGTGAGCAGCGCCGCCACAGCGCTGAGTGCGATCAGATTCCGATACAGGTGTACACGCCTCATGGTGAGGCCTCCGTTGCCATTCGCCGACTTGTTCAGATTATACTCACCTTTGGCGGGGATTCGATAAGTGTTAAATGAATCTCAGCGGGGCAGCGCCGCCAGATAAGCGTCGAAAGCGCCCGCCGCGCAGGCGTCGATATAGCGCAGGATTTCGTCCCCGTCGATGGCATAGTGTGGGTAGCACGAGGTGGGCCACGCCCCGCGCGGCGCCTCGACCACGTAATCGACCAGGGCGCCGGGCAGGTCGGCCTCGTCCAACTGCTCCACCAGCGTCTCCGCAGTGACGATCACCGTCTCCGCCACGACCGCCAGCTCCAGGTCGATGCCCAGATTCTTGTTCAGGCGCACGTTGCCCCAGCGATCCGATGCCAGAGCATGCAAGACGGCCACATCGCAGCCGATGGCGGGGAAGGCAACCAGTTCGTCATCGGAGTACGGGTCGCGGACGGTGCGCACGTCCGGCCGCAGGGCGAGCAGGTCCGTCCCCTGCCAGGCTTGCGAGGGCATGAAACCCACCCCGGCCATCCGCGCGCGGATGCCGAAAGCCAGGCTGGCTTCGGACTCCTCGATCACCGTGCAGCGCCCGGCCTGAACCGCCTGGGTGAACATCGGCGCGAAGCCAAACGCTTCCAGCCCGAAATAGCAGGTGCGCGTGTGGCTGACCAGCCCGGCGCCGACCAGCAGGTCCGACTCGTAGGCGGCGGTAATCGCCAGCAGGGTCAGGCCGGTAGGGCGATCGGGGCGGCGCAGCAGCGCGCGCACAAATGCGACCGGGCGGCGGTAGAGCATATTGCCGCCGAGCGCCAGGGTCTGGCCGGGCCGGACCAGCGCGGCGGCTTCGTCCAGCGAGATC
>DYEN01000306.1 GCA_020725705.1 Anaerolinea sp. | reverse complement strand
CCATCCGCTGCATGAAATGATCGAGCAGACGCACCTGGGCGTCGAAGGCGTACCGGCGCGGGTCCTTGCCGCTTTCACCAAAGCCCCACAGATCGAGCGCATAGGTGCGGTATTTGACGCTGATCTGCTGCATGGCGGGGATCCAGTAGCGCCACGAGCCAAGCCAGCCGTGCACCAGGATCACCGGACGACCGCGCCCCAGGACCTCGTAGTGCACCAGGTCGTAATCGACGGTAATGGCGCTCATCGGGAACCCTGCGAGCGTGGGACACAGGTTCGGCAGCGGGTCATGTCACGCTCCATCGATGCCGAACTTGGCCAGGATCTCGGCGATGCGCCGGTTGAGCGTGTCCGGCGCGAATGGCTTGAGGATGTAGTCGTAGGCGCCGGCGTCGATCCCGGTCTCCATTTCGCTCTGCTGCCCCTTGGCCGAAAGGAACACGATCGGGACATGGCGCGTTTCGTCGCGCTCCTTCAACAGGCGGCAGGCTTCGTAGCCGGTCATGCGCGGCATGCGCACGTCGAGTACGATCAGGTCCGGCTTGACCTGCGGCGCAATCTCGACCGCCTCGGCACCGTTCCTCACCTTGATGACCTCGTGCCCCGCATATTTCAGCGTGAACTCGATCAGATCGCGGATATCGCGTTCGTCTTCTGCGATGAGAATTTTCGCCATACGTGCTTTCGCTACTCCCTGGTGAGCGGGCTGGCCTGGGCGTCCGGCTGAACTTCACCGGCGGACGGCTCGGCGGCAGAGGCGGGCAGTTCAACGTAGAACGTCGTCCCCTTGCCGACCTCGCTCTCGAACCAGATGCGCCCGTGAAGCATCACCACGTACTCGCGCACGATCGCCAGCCCTAACCCGGTGCCAGGCGTGTCCATGACCAGCTCCTGCCCTTCGTCGCCGCGGAAGAACCGCTCGAAGACACGATCGCCGATCTCGGGGGGTATGCCGATCCCGGTGTCGGATACCATCAGCGTCACGCGGCCACCGACCGGGCCGGAGCGTGCCCCCAGTGTTACCGTCCCGCCCGGCAGCGTGTAGTTGAAGGCATTGTCCGCCAGGTTGGTCATAATCTGCGCCAGCTTGTCCTCATCGGCCCACACCGTCAGGTCGACATCGTCGGGCAAGTCGAGAACCAAGTTCATATCGCGCCGCTCGTCCTCGCTGCGCCCGCGCAGATGAGACAGCACCCCCTGCAACACCGCTCCGACCGGGACCGCGTCGAACTTCAGCTCGACGCGCTGCTGGTCGATGCGCGAGATGTCGAGCAGATCGTTGACCAGGATGCTCAGGCGATCCGCGTTCTGTTTGATCACCTCAAGGAAGTACTGCTGCTGTTCAGAGATCGCGCCCGCCGCGCCGAGCAACAACAGGTCGGCATAGCCCTTGATCGACGTCATCGGCGTGCGCAATTCGTGCGAGACGGTCGCCACAAACTCGCTCTTGAGGCGATCCACCTCGACATCGCGCGTGATATCGCGGAAGACCGACACGGTCCCCAGGAACTGGTCGCCCAGGTACACCGGCGAGAGGCGCACGCTGATCACGCGCCCGTCCTCAAGCTCCAGGCGCTCTTCAAGAAACTCGCCCGGCTGGTACTCGTGCGGATGCTCCAGCCAGTGGTTGACGCGCTCCAGCCAGCGCCCGCTGCTGCCGTACAGCCCGGCCACTGCGGATGTCTGCTGTCCCAAGACCTGGCTGGCCGGAAGCCCCAGGATGCGCTCGGCGGTCGAGTTGAAGCCGATCACCTGGCCCGTCTGGTCGGCGACCATCACCCCGTCCGCCACCGAGTCCAGGATGGCGGCGCTCTTGGTGGCCTCGACCTGTTCCTGGCGCAGCATGGCGCCCAACTGCTCGGCCTGATCGCGGATCAGGCTGTACAGCTCGGCGTTGTTCATGGCATTGGCGATCTGGTTGGTCGAGGCGCTGACCAGCCGCAGATGATCGGCGGTGAAGGCGCCCGGCTGTGTGCTGGTCAGCATCATCACGCCCAGGATCTCGTCCGCCGCAGCGATCAGCGCGACCAGCGCCGCACGCGCCAGATCGTCCGCCGGTGAGAGGCGCAGCCAGCGCGGGTCCCGCTGCACGTCGTCCACGATCACGTTCTGATGCTGCTGGACCGCCCAGCCGGCCAGCCCTTCGTCCTGAGCCAGCGAGCGCGGAGCGTCTTCGAGGGCAGCCTCGTCCAGCGGCCACCCGATGCGCGCGCGCATCTCCAGCCGCCCGCTAACCGGGTCCAGCGCGAAGATCGTGCCCTGGGTGGCACCGGTCGCCGCGGCCACCATCTCCAGCGCGCGGTTGAGCAGCCGCTCGATGTCCAGGCTGGTCGCCAGCTCGGTCGTGATCTGGTAGAGGGTCGAAAGCTGCTGGCGCTCGCGGTCCAGTTCGGCGGTGCGCTCCTCGACGCGTCGCTCCAGGTCTTCCGCCAGCTCGCGCAGCTGCTCGAGCAGGCGCGCGCTCTGGATCGCAACACCAAGCTGCGACGCGACCGTCGTGAGCAGCCGCTGGTCATCGCTGCTGAACGCCAGCGGATCGTCGTCGTCGCGCACCGCCAGGGCGCCGATGATCTGCTCGCCCGCGAAGAGCGGCACGCCGACAAACGCCCGCGCCTCGGGCGGCAGAATCGTCTGGATCCCCAGGTTGCTCTGCACCGCCCGGACGCGCTCGCCCACCAGCAGCAGCGGGACCTGGCGGCGGATAATGACGGAGAACTCGTCGTTGCCGAGCGGGCGCGGCGGCAGATCCAGCGAGCGCCCTTCGCGCACCGAAGTCGCCAGCGGGAAGGATACCGTCTGGCTCTCGCGGTCGTACAGCGCCACGTAGATCGCCTCGGCCTTGGTCAGGCGCGGAAGTTGCGCGTCCAGCACGGCCAGCAGCTCGTCGAGGCTCGTCGCTGAAGACAGCGCCGCCGAGAGATCGTTGATGATGTACAGTTCCTCAACCGTGCGGCGCGTCTCGGTTTGCAGGCGCGCGTTCTCGATCGCGATCGCGGCCTGGCTCGCCATCGTCCGCGCCAGGCGCAGCTCTTCGGATTTGAAGAAGCGCATGGGGTCGAGCGTCTCGACCTCGACCAGCCCAATCGACACCTCGTTGACGACCAGCGGCAGAAGCAGGCGGCTGGCGGACTGGTGACGGGTGAAGAGCGCCGCTTCGCCCGGCGGCAGGTCGGGGTCGCCCGCGCGCGCCACGATCAGGCGCCGCTCGTCGAGCGCGCGCTGGCGCAGCGGGTACTCGGCCAGGTTGACGCGCTCGCCCAACCGGGCGGGCACCTGCTCATCCTGTGCGCGCAGCGCGCCGCGCAGTTCCAGCCAGTCGTTGACATCATCCCACAGGTACACCGCGCAGGTATCGGCCCGCAGCGCGTTGAAGACCTGCTCGGTAACCCGGCGTGTCACCTCGTCGAGGTCGAGCGTCACGGCGGTGGCCTGGGCCGATTCAAAGAGCGTCTCAAGCTCGCGCGTGCGAACCGACGACTGTTCGAACAGCGAGGCGTTCTGGACCGCGATCGCCGCCTGGCTGGCGATGGTCTGCGCCAGCTCAATCTGGGCCATCGAGAACTGGCGCGGCTCGACCGAGTCCAGCCGCAGGATGCCGATCACAATTCCGCCGATGACCAGGGGCACAAGCATCGTGCTCGACACGTCGTCGCGGCGCATCATGGCGCGCAGCTCATCGCGGTGTGGGTCGGCGGAGACGTTCTCGATCACCAGCGGGATCAGGCTGTCGCGCACGCGCTCGAAGATCGGGCTTGCGCTCAGGTCAACAACCTTGTCCGGCGGCATATCACCACGCGGATAATCGACGATGGCGCGGCCAATCTGGCTCGGATGCTCGATCTGCATGGCCGAGCCTTCGGAGATATCGAGCGCGATCGCGGTTTCGCGCAGGGCGATCTCCAGAATGTTCTCCATATCGAGCGATTGGGCCAGCGCCAGCGACACGCGGTTGAGCAGCGCCAGGCGCTGCGCCTGCTCGTCGAGCGCGATCGCGCGGGCGCGCGTCTCCTCGAAAAGCTGCGCGTTGTCCAGCGCGACCGCTGCCTGGTTGGCGAAGGTCAGCGCAAGCTGCTCGTGGAGCGCGGTGTAGAAGTGCGGCTCGCGCTTCTCCAGCGTCAGCACGCCCACCACGCGCCCTTTGCTGATCAGCGGCGCGCCAAGCCAGTTCTTGTAGATCGCCGCCGAGCCGTACGGGAAACGCTCGTCGCCCGCGCTCACGTCGCCTGCGTTGATCACCTGCGCCCGCTCGGCCATCTCGCGGAATAGCGGGCTGTAGGCGATCTCGACGCTCAGGCCGACCAGCTCGTCGGCGTCGGGCGAGTCCGGGTCGCGGTAGCCGCGTGCGGCCACGATCCGAAGCTCCTCGCGCTCCGTCTCGCGCAACCAGAGCGACACACCGTCGTAGGGGATCACGCGGTCAAGCGCGTCGAGGATCAGCCCCACCACCTCGTCGGCTTCCAGCGTCGAGGTGATCTGGCTGGACACCTCGGACAGCGCCGCCATCTGCATCGCGCGCGAGCTGAGGTCGGCTTCGAGCAAGGCACGCTCCGTCACGTCTTCGACCAGCAGCACGATGCCGGTCACGGTCGTGCCTTCCTGCATGGGGTAGACGTAATAGTTGCGGATCGAGCGGTGACCGTTGCCGCCGCCGCGCTCCACCTCGAACTGCGCCTGCGGTTCGCCCCGCTCCAACGCCACAGCGATCGGCTGGCGCAGGAACTGCTCGTAGTCGGGCCGGTAGGCGAACAGCGACTGGCCCACCGCGTCCGACCCCCAGCCGTAATGCTCGATCATGAAGCGGTTGACGCGGCGGACGTGCAGGTCGCGGTCCAGCACGATGATCCCCTGCCGGATCGACTCGACCACCGCCTGGTTGAAGATCGTCAGACCGAGCGTCTCGTTGTAAAGGCGCGCCTTCTCAACGGCCAGCGAGGCCTGGCTGGCGATCGTCTGCACCAGCTCGACTTCCGCGTCGGTGAACTCGCGCCGCACGGTCGAGTCCAGCCCGATGGTGCCGATCACCGTGTCGCCGACCAGCAGCGGGACGATCATCAGCGACTGCGTCCCGCGCTGGCGCAGCACATCCCAGGCCGCCTCGAAAAGCGGGTCGCTGAGCACATCGACCGACACCAGGGGGCGGTGCGTCTTGCGGACGTGCTCGATCGACAGGTTGCCTTCCAGCCGCAAGGTCAGATCGGGCGTGGCGGCTTCGAACGGGTAGCTGAGCACCAGCCGGCCCATCGTCTCGCTCTCGAACAGCACCAGCCCGCCAAGCTGCACGTCCAGCGCCTCGACCAGCTCCGCCAGCACAATGCGATAGAGTTCCTGCGGATCGAGGGTCTGCGCCAGGCGGGTCGAGACGCGGTTCACCAGCGCCAGGCGCTGCGCCTGCTCGTCGAGCGCGATCGCGCGCTGCTGAGCTTCGGTAAAGAGGCGCGCCTTTTCGATGGCGATCGCGGCCTGGTTGGCGGTCGTCATCGCCAGCTCGATCTCCGCTTCGGTGAAGCGACGCGGCACGTTGGAGTCCAGCCCGATCGTGCCGATCACGCGGCCCCCCATGATCACCGGCACGATCAACATCGCGCGCACGCCGCGCGCTTCCTGGATCTCCCACAGCGGCTCGAAGCGCGGGTCGTTGAGCAGGTCTTCGGCCACAAACGGCTGGTGCGTGCTGAGGATGTACTCCGCAATGGGGTTGCCCTGAACCGGCACGGTAATGTTTGCCGGGGCGTCCACGTCGAACGGGTGCGTGCTGAGCACCAGCCGCGAGATCGTGCCGCCTTCCTGGATAAGCATCAGGCCGCCGTACTGCACGCCGAGCGCCTCTTGCAGCTCAGTCAGCACGATGCGATACAGCTCGTCCGGGTCGAGCGTGCCGGTCAGTTTGGCCGAAACGCGGTTAAGGAACGCCAGACGCTGCGCTTGCTGATCCAGCTCACGGGCGCGCTGTTCGGCCTCGCGCAGCAGGCGAGCCTTGTCCAGCGCCAGAGAGACCTGGCTGGCGATCGTCCCGGCCAGTTCGATCTCGGCTTCGGTGAAGGTGCGCGGCTCGGTGAAGTCCAGCCCGATCGAGCCGATCACCTCGTCGCCCACGATCAGCGGAATGACCATCAGGGCGCGGGTGCCGCGCGCCGCCAGAACGGGGCGGTCCGGCACGAAGCGCGGGTCGTCCATGACATCGCGCGAAACCAGCGGGCGCTGGGTGCGGCGCACCTGTTCGACCGAGGGGTTGTCGACCAGGGTGATGCGCACGTCGGCCTCAGCGCTGGCCTCGGGATGCGTGTCGAGCACCAGGCGGCCCGTCGTGGCATCCTCGTAGATCACCACGCCGCCGTACTGCGCGCCGAGCACGGCCTGTAGCTCGTTGAGGGCGGTCTGGTAGATTTCTTCGGGGTCAAGCGATTCGCTGACGCGCGTCGACACGCGGTTGATCAGGCCCAGCCGCCGCGCCTGAGCGTCCAGTTCGGCGGCGCGCTGCTGGGCCGCCGCGAACAGGCGCGCGTTGTCGAGCGCCACCGCCGACAGGTTCGCCAGACGTTGAATCAACGTCAGGTTGTCGCGGAAGCCGGGCGCGCCTTCCAGCTCGCTGCCCAGATGCAGCGCGCCGATAGGCTGGCCGCCGGCGATCATCGGCACGATCAGGCTGCTGCGCTCGCCGGCGCCGTACCAGGCGCGCAGGTCCGCCAGCCGCGCGCGCATCGCCTCGTCGCGCTCCAGAGCGTAGATGCGCGGCTCGCGCTCGGTATAGGCCAGACGCAGCGCGGTATCTCCGGCGGGTAGCGGCTCGCCCCGCTCGACCGTGATCGTGCCGTCCAGCGCCACGAGCGCCCGCCACACGTCGAGCAGCGGCGCGTCCGGATCGCCCAGCGCGACGTGCAGCCGGGTGAACGGGATCATCTGCTGCAGCCCGACCGCGATCGCCTCGATGATGGCTTCCGGCTGTAGCGAGCCGGAAACGGCTTCCATCAGCGCATTCAGACGGGCTTCCTGCTCGGCGGCGCGGACCGTCTCCAGATACAGGCGGGTCGTCTCAATGGCCGCCGCCGCCTGCGACGCGAACAGCTCGAATGGCTGGAGCGACGACGCGGTCGGCACGCGTCCGTCCACCGGATCGCGCATGCCAATAATGCCGATAATGCGCTTCTGATCCTGCCCGACCAGCGTCAGATAGAGCGTATCTTCCGGGTGCCACTCGCCGGGGCCGACTTCCGCCGGGACGGGTGGCCGGCCCTCGTAGACATGCTGGCGCACCCACGGGCGGTCGTAGCGCAAGTAGTAGCCCGCGCCGAGCTTCAGCTCGTGGAAGGCCAGATCGCTGATCCACGCCCGCCAGACCTTGCCGGGCTGGACGTCGAGCCGGCTCGCTTCTTCGGGGGTGAAGCCGGCCTGGATCAGAGCGGTTGGCTCCAGGCGCTCGTCGCGCAGGGTAATGAAGACCTTGCCCCACCCGGCTTGGTGGATTCCATCGGCGACAACCTGCAAGCGCGCGGGGACGTCCGCCGCACGCTGAATCTCGCTGGCAACCAGGTGAAGCTGCGCCAGGCGGTCGCGTTCGCGCCGGGTGGCTTCGGCTTCCTGCTGGATGCGCGCGATCAGGCGGTAGTTCTCAATGCTGAAAGCGGCCTGCCCCGCGAAGACTTCCAGCGCCTCCACCGTGGCCTGATCGGGACGGCGGCCCGAGCGCGGCTCATCCACGCTCATCAGCCCCAGCAGGCGCCCGCCCGCGCCATAAAACGGTACCAGCAGCAGGTCGTCCGGGTGCCACGCCCGCGCGCCGGGACCCATCCGCTCCTCAATCACCTGCAGCGTCGGCAGCCCCTCGATCAACGCTTCAGCCCCTTCCGCCGGCAGGAAATAGCTGTGGCTGACCTGATATTCCGGCTGCATCAGGCTGCGGGCCTGTTCCAGCGGCGGCGTAACACGCCGCATCTGCTCGAAGGTGGCCTGCGACAGCCCGGCATACGCTGTGCGGCGCAGCACTCCCTCGTCTTCGTCGACCAGGCTGATCAGCACCGAGTTGAACCCCACCGTCTCGCGCACGCCCTCGGCCACCTCGGCCAGCAGCTCTTCCAGCGAGGCGCCCCGGCGGAATAGCTCGCCCACCTCGAAAATACGGTCCATGCGATCGGCGCGGATGCGAAGCTGGCGGTTGGCTTCTAGCTGGCCCTGGAAGCGGCGCGCGTTGGCGACCGCCAGAGAGGTTTCACCGGCCAGAGCGGACACAAAGCCGAGCGCCCGCGCGTCGAACGCGCCCGGCTCCAGGCTGTACAAATGCAGCACGCCCAGCGGCACGCCGTCCGCCACCAGCGGCACACAGACCGCCGAGCGCGCGCGGACCGGCACAGGCAGCCACGCGCTCGCCGCGTAATCATCCACCGCCACCAGCTCGCCCGCGTCCAGCGCCGCCCGCTCGATGGGTGCCAGCTCGCCCAGCGCCTGCGTCTCGCCGAAGCGCCGCTCCACCAGCGGATCGTCGGGCGCGGGCCAGTCGTCCGGCGGCGTCAGCAAGACAACGCTGACACCCCGCGCCCCGGTCGAGCGCAGCGCGGCGCTGCGCACCTCGTCGAGAATGCGCTCGATCTCTTGCGTCTGATGCAGGCTGCGCGAGATCTGGCCGAGCGCCTCAAGCGTCTCGACACGCGCGCGCAGCGTTTCATCGGTTGTCTGATAGAGCCGCAGGCGATCCAGCATCGCCGCGATCTGCGTGGCGATGGCGCCCAAAAGCTGCAGGTCCGAATCCAGGTATGGCTCGCCGCCGGTGCGGTTGGCAATCGTCAGCTCGCCGATGGCCCGGTCGCGGATCACCAGCGGCACCTGCACGACATCACGCCAGCCCAGCCGCTTCGCCACCAAGCGGTAGGGCGCGGGCACGTTGCCCGCGATGCTGATCGTGGGGCGGCGTGTCACCAGCACGCTTTGCGCCGCGTCCGGCCCCACCAGATCGACCGCCAGCGGCTCGCCCAGCTCGACGCCCCAGATGTTGGCCGGCTCGAAGACCAACTGCCCGCGCTCGTCATCCACCAGCGCCAGGCAGACGCGTTCGACTTCGTACAGGTTGGCGATGGCGATCAGGATCTGCTCGGTCGTCTCGTGCAGGGGGCGCGCCTGCGAGGCGAACTCGGTAATGACGCGCAGGCCCTCGGCCTGGTGCGTGCGACGCTGCATCTCGCCGTAAAGCTGGGCGTTGTCGATCAGAATCGCCACCTGCCCGGCAAACAGCGACAGGATGCGGGCGTCCTCTTCGGTGAAATCCTCGCCGCTGCGCTTGTTCGCCACCTGAATCACACCGCGCCGCGCCCCGCGCACGATCAGGGGCGCCAGCGCCATCTGGCGGATGCCGACTGCGTTCGCCATGCGCAGCAGGTCGGTATCGCCGACCAACGGATCGCGGCGTAGATCGTTGCAGTACCACATCGGGCGGTCCTGCCACAGCTCGTAGATCACGCTGCCCGGCGGCGACGGAAGCTGGTAGAAGCTGACGCTTTCCTCGTCTTCCAGCCCGAAGAAGGGACGCTGGCTGACCAGCACGTGCGACTGGGGATCGTAGAGCAGCACGCCGCACATCTCGACCTGCATCAGCGCGGCCACCCGCTGCGTAATCTGCCCGTAAAGCTGCTCCGGGCTGCGCAGCGCCCCGATCGCCTGGGCGATCTGTTGCAGCCCGCCCAGCTCGCGCGAGCGGCGCTGCGCGTCGGCATACAGCCGCGCGTTCTCCACCACCATCGCGGCCTGGTTGCCAAAAGCGATCAGGGTGCGCATATCCCCGTCGTTGAACCGCTGCCCGCCGTGCTTGTTAGCCACCAATAGCAGCCCGACCCGGCGGGTTCCCATCACCATCGGAACGATGGCAACGCGCCGCAGCGGAATGGTCGCCTGGATGTCGTCGAAGCCGAGCGCAGCCGTCACGGGCGAATCCGGATCGTTGGTGTACCACCAGGGCCGGTGCATCAGCGCTTCGTACAGCGCGCTGCCGGGTGTCATGTTCAGGCGGTGGCCGCGCACCAGGGACTCCGGCACGCCGTAAAACGGCGCCTGGCTGCGATAGGTCTCTTCGTCGGCGTCGTAGAGCAGGAT
>DYEN01000305.1 GCA_020725705.1 Anaerolinea sp. | reverse complement strand
TCCGCCGGGATGGTGCGGGTCTTGAAGATCGCGTCGAGGTTGGCGCGGTAGTCTTCCGAGAAGTAGAGCGCCTGGTGACGCATCTGGGTGTATTCCTTATCAAGCCCCAGGTAGAGCAAGTAGCCGGAGCACGCGTAATCCATCGCATCGAGCCGCGTATCGGTGTAGGTCCGGCGTACCCCGGCGGGCACCAGCGATTTGTAGGTGTAGGGGAGATCGGCGTTGGAGATGACGAGGTCGGCTTCGAGCGTGTCTCCACTTTCTAATACGACTCCGCCGGCGCGCCCGTTGCGGATCAAGATTTCGCGTACGGGCGCGTTTGTGCGCACTTCCGCGCCCATCTCGTCCGCCAGGGCGAGCATATCCTCGACGATGCTGTAGATTCCGCCGCGCGGATACCACATGCCCAGCGCCAGATCGGCATAGGTGATCAGGCTGTACATGGCGAGCGCATCGTAGGGCGACAGGCCGAGAAACATCGAGTGAAAAGAGAAAGCTTTGCGTAGTTTGTCGCTTTTGAAGTAGGCGGCCACATGCCGGTAGAGGCGCTGGTATGAGCCGGTCACCAGCAGGCGCCGCGCCGCGACCGGGTTAGCCAGATCGGTGATCCGGTCATAATTGCGCGTGACGAAGGTCATCCCCAGCGCGTATTTTTTGGCGCCCGCGCCGAGAAAGCGAAAGAGCCGGGCGGCACCGCCTGGCTCGACGCGCTCGACCTCGGCAGCCAGCTCGGGCATGCTGCTGAAGAGATCGAGATATGTCCCATCGTGGTAATAGACGCGGTAGTTTGGGTCCAGGCGGACAAAATCCAGACGTTGGTTGAGATCCTGCCCGATGGCGCGGTATGTATCTTCGAACGTGGACTTCATGACCAGGATGGTCGGTCCGGTATCGACCCGGAAGCCGTTTTCCTCGATGACATTGCTGCGACCACCGGCCTTGGCCTGCTTCTCCAATACCAGCACGTCCAGCCCGGCATGGCGCAGGCGCAGCGCCGTTGCAAGACCGCCTAACCCTGCACCAATGATGATCGCTCGTGCCATCGTTCGCCCTTCCCGGACAACCTTCCGCTGCCGGTTATTATTCTCATGGTAATCGCGGACTGAACTGACCAATAGTGACATTACTCACGGACGGTTAGACCCTAATGAGAGTGCATTTAGGGTTTGGTGAAGCTATTCGGCGGGGTGCGGCGTGCCGGTTCCGAACACTGTACGAATCAAGGCGGGGCATGCGGGAACGAGGGTGTTTTGTTGCAGCCAAGAACAGCAAAATACAGCAAAGAGCAGCAAAGAGCAGCCAGCAACAGCTCACACGCCCCTTGCTGCTTCTAGCTATCTTTAGCCGCTTCCGGCTGCTTTTTTGCCGTCTTTAGCCCGGCTTCGCCTGTGGCGGCGGATGGACGACCGGCCTGTGTTATAATCCCATAAACTTGAAACCCATCGTGAAAACGGAAAAGGTGAATCGGATCATGCCGCTCACTGCACACGACATCGAACAGGCTTTGGAGCAAGTGCTGCTGAAGGTGCAGAAGCCGGGGCGCTATGTCGGCGGCGAGTTCAACAGCGTCCGGAAAGACTGGGACGAAGTCACGTTTCGTGTGGCGATGGCCTTCCCGGATGTGTACGACATCGGCATGTCAAATCTCGGCTGGATGATTCTGTACGGCATCCTCAATGACCAGCCGGACATGTTCGCCGACCGCGTGTTTAGCCCGTGGACGGACATGGAAGCAGTGATGCGGGCCGAGGGCATTCCGCTGTATGGGCTGGAGAGCAAGCGGCCGGTCACCGAATTCGATCTGTTGGCGATCAGCATCCCCTACGAGCAGCTCTACACCAACGTCTTGAATCTGCTCGATTTGGCCGGGATGCCGGTACGTGCCACCGAGCGCGACGCGCGCTACCCGGTGGTGATTGCCGGCGGCCACGCCTGCTACAACCCCGAGCCGATGGCCGACTTCATCGATGCCTTTGTCATCGGGGAAGGGGAAGAGGCGATCCTGGATATCGCCCGCTGCCTGCAAGGGCTTCGCGGGGCGTCGCGCGACGAGCAGCTCCGCGCCCTGGCCGCGATTGAAGGCGTTTATGTGCCGCGCTTCTACGATGTAGACTATCACCCGGACGGGACCGTAGCCCGCATCGAGCCAAACGTGCCGGAAGCGCCGTCGCGCATCCTCAAGCGGATCGTGCCGATCCTGCCGCCGCCGTTCACCCGCTTCCTGGTGCCACATGTCGATACCGTCCATAACCGCGCGCCGATTGAGATCATGCGCGGCTGCACGCGCGGCTGCCGCTTCTGCCACGCGGGGATGGTCACACGCCCCGTGCGCGAGCGCCCGGTGGAGGAGGTCGTTGCCGCAGCTGAGGAGATCGTGCGCAGCACCGGGTTCGAGGAACTGGGCCTGCTCAGCCTCTCATCGTCCGATTACACTCATGTCAAGGAACTGGTCAAGGCCATTGGCGCACGCTTCGCGGGCCAGAATATCAGCGTGAGCCTGCCCAGCCTGCGCATTGAGTCTGTGAGCGTGGACCTGATGGACGCGCTGCCGGTCACGCGGCGTAGCGGGTTCACCTTCGCGCCGGAAGCTGCCACCGAGCGCATGCGCAACATCATCAACAAGGCCGTCCCCCACCGGCAGGTGATCGACACCGCGCGCGAAGTGTACGCGCGAGGCTGGGTGACGATCAAGCTCTACTTCATGATCGGCCATCCGAGCGAAACGCTGGAAGACGTGCAGGCGATCATCGATCTGGCGAAGGCGGTGCTGGCGGAAGGTCGCCGGATCCACGGCAAGAAGGCAACGGTAAACGTGGGCGTCAGCACCTTCGTGCCCAAGCCGCATACGCCGTTCCAGTGGGTGCCGCTCGACACGCTGGAGCAGATCCGCGCCAAGCAGGCGCTGCTGCGGCAGCAGGTCCGGGGACACGGGCTGAACCTGCGCTGGAATCGCCCGGAAGAGACGGTGCTTGAGGCGTTCCTGAGCCGCGGCGACCGGCGGCTGGGCGCTGTGATCGAGCGGGCATGGCGCCTGGGTACCAAGTTCGACGCGTGGCAGGAACATCACGATCACGCCGCCTGGTTGCGGGCATTTGACGAGTGCGGCCTGGATGTGGCGTTCTATACGCACCGCCCGCGCGCAGCCGATGAGATTTTCCCGTGGGACCACATCGACATCGCCGTTAAGAAGAAGTATCTGCTGGACGACTACCTGATGTCTCAGGCCGGCGAGACGCGCGGCGATTGCCGGAACCAGTGCTACGCGTGCGGGATTCTGCCCAAATTCACGCCGGTGCGGATGCAGACCCCCGCTGATGCGTGGGAGTGCCCGCCGGTCAAGCCGCGCTCGGAGCGCCGCCAGCCGGCACAGGCGGTTATCGCGCTCGACTCTATTCGCTGAGGTGACTCCATACAACACAGCGGCCCCGCCTGACCGGCGGGGCCGCTTGCTTTCGTGCTATGTCTGGGGCAATCGTGCAGGTCAGCCCAGGTAGATCGTCCCAAACACCGTGCTCGCCGTGATTTCGAGCGTGGCACGCGGCGGGGTGTCGCCTTCGTACGTGCGGTAATGCCCGTCCTCAAACGCCTCAAAGCGCCGCGAGTCGGCCCGGACGCGCGCGAATGGACCGGCCTTGACGCGCACGCTGGCGCGCATGTCGTCCGGCACGGCGACACGCACGTCCCCGAACGTCGAGCGCACATAGATGGGGCCGCCGGGACGATCTGGGCAGACCAGAGTGACCGCGCCCATGCCTGACGACACAATTGCGCGCTCCACGCTCAGCCCGCGCAGATCGAGATCGAGGTTGCCGAGCCAACTGCTGGCAAGAACGCCCCACGGGAGATCGCTTGACACGCCGATGTCCCAGTCCGCCATCGACAGCAGCCAGGTCTGGCCGCGTTGAAATTGCAGCGTGGCGTGATTGTTGCGAACCGATAGGCTGGGGCGCGACCGTGCCGTGTACTGCCCGGCGATCAGCCGTCCGGGTTTGCGCAGAGCGCGCACCTGGACATCGATCTCGCCGCTTTCGATTTCCAGCGAAGCCGACTGCACGCTGCCGCGGGTGATTCCGAAGCTGTGCGACTGCCAGCTCGGCGCAATATCTCCCCGCACCAGGACCTGCAACCCGGCCAGCACCAGCAGCCAGGACCAGTAGGGCGTCAGGTCGGCGTCGATCAACATGAAGTTGTTCAGCAAGGCGACGACGCCAACTGCGACCAGCAGGAACGGGAGCACCCAGAATGTGCGCTTGGGCCGGGCACGCATGGTCCTCACACCTCCAACAGATAATCCTGGAGCAGTTGATGCGCCGAAGAATGGCGCAGCCGGTTCAGGGCCTGAGCTTCTAGCTGGCGCACGCGCTCGCGCGTGACACCGATCTTGCGCCCGACTTCTTCCAGGGTGTGCGTTTCGCCGTCCAGCAATCCGTAACGAAGCTGCAGAATGTGTGCCTCGCGCTCCGGAAGCCGTGCCAGGACCTGCGCCAGATGATCGCGCAGCAGGTTCTGCGTGACGACCTCGGCAGGCTGCGGCGTGCTCTCATCTTCGATAAAGTCGCCGTATTCGGAATCCGCGTCCTCGTCAATAGGTGTTTCCAGGCTGACGGGCCGGCGCGAGATCTCGATCAGGTTCGCGATCTTATCGGGCGTGGTATCCATCGCTTCCGCCAGTTCTTCCATGGTTGGCTCGCGGGCCAGCTCCTGGGTAAGCTGCATCGATATCCGGCGCAGACGATTGATCTGGTCCCCCATGTGCACAGGCACGCGGATCGTCCGGCCCTGATCGGCCACGGCGCGGCTGACGGCCTGGCGAATCCACCAGGTGGCGTAGGTACTGAACTTGTGCCCGCGCTGCCACTCGAACTTTCGTGCAGCGCGAATCAGCCCGATATTCCCTTCCTGAATCAGGTCGAGGAAGGGCACGCCGCGCCCGATGTATTTCTTCGCGACGCTGATCACCAGACGGGAGTTCGCACGCACGAGATACTCCTGGGCCGCCTCGCCATCTTCCACGATGGCGCGCAACTCGGCGACTTCCTCAGGTGACAGGCTATCGCCGTACTCATCAAGCTGTTCCTGCGCCAGACGACCCGCTTCCATCCGCTTCGCCAGCGCGACTTCCTCATCCGCCGAAAGCAGCGGCACGCGGCCCGCTTCTTTCAGATACAGGCCGACGACATCATCGGTGTCAAGCGCCTGCTGGTAGCCCGCGTCTGCGATCAGATCTTCGTACAGGACGCTTGGATCCAGCGTGGCTTCGTGATCCTCGCCTGCTTCCTCTTCCTCGAGCAGTTCTTCAGGCTCCGGCGCAGCGGGTTCTTCCGGGGCAGAGGGCAGCACCTCAACCCCGGCCTGCGTCAAAGCATCCAGCAACTCCTCAAGCGCGTCGAGCTGCGTCTCGAGGGATGGGAGCAGGGCGAGAATGTCGTCGTATGTAATATACCCCTGCTGCTCACCTTGCGCGATTAGCTGACGCCAGATCGCCTGATCGGCGGCGACAGAGGGTGTGGTGTGGTTCTTCGAAACCGTCATAGCCTGTTATCGTTCGTTTTCCATACATAAAGACACCCTACCGCCAGCGCAGGTAGGGTGCCCTCGACATCCGCGCAGTACGGCAGCGGTCAGGGCACAGGCGGCGTCTCGGTCACAACCGCCGGTTCGGCGGGCGGCGTCTGGGCGGTCTGGTCAAAACCGGGCAGCAGCCCGAGCAGAAAATCGAGCGTCAGTAGATACACCTGGTCGGCGTCCCGCGGCCACACATAGTAGGCCACTTGATCCGGATTGGCATGCCCCACTTCAAACACGACCGATTCAAATGCCCGCCCCGCGGGGTCACGCCCTGTAAACTGCAAAGTATAGGCGGGCGTGGGGCGGATCCCGTAGCGAACCAGGTTCTCGGGCGTCGCCTCGAAGCCCTGGCGCGCCGTCAACCGGACCAGCCGGAAGGCCACTTCATCAGTTGCGGTCTGATTGGCCAGAACGGGCGCGCCCTGATCTGAACCGGCCATCCGTGCAGCGTACCACACTCCCGCCGTGTCACGAACCAACAAAAAGCCTGTCCCCGCAGTGACATCCTGCACTTCTATCCGCTCGATGTGCTCTGGACGGCTCAATTGCGGAAAGAGCGCCACACCACCGGTTTGGTTGCTGTGGACCGCCGTAGGATCATCGAGCATCAGCAGCAAGACCATCGCGCCAGCAAATACGGCCAGCAAGACGTAGACGGCAGATCGGCGAGGCATGGCACGATTCTCGCTGATTGAAAGCCCTGTTAGTAAGTGTAACCTAACGCCGCCGATACCACCAAACCGCCGCGCCAACCGCCAGAACAGCGCCGGGCATCCCCAACAGCGTGATCAGAGCGATCGCCGTGCGCTGCTGATCGGACAGAACGAGATTGAGCAATCCCGGATCGCTGAGCGGCGTAAAGCTCACAGCCTGCACATACCCGGTCAGCCAGTCGACCACGTCGGTCCAGAGCCAGACGTTCCCCGGCAGGTTCTGGACGAACTGGTTAGAGACCAGGTCTGAGTCACCGATCAGAACGATGCGCGGCTGGGCTTCGAGTTGGCCTTCTGCCAGGCGGCGCACGGTCACGCCAACGGGCAGCGGGCCGGGGAGATCACGCCCATTATTATACTCGATCCGGTAGGTTTCCATCAACTCCCGCAGGCCTGTTTCGCCGTATGAGTCGGCCGAGGTATAGAACAGCGGCTCGCGCGCGTAGAGTGTCTGGCGTTCGGCCGGCTCGGTGACCAGCTCAAACGGCCGGACCCAGCTCATGATTACCTGCTGGTCCTGAGCCAGACTGAGCAGCGGGTGGGGCACCGTGGCGTTGATGACGGGGGTGAATTCGTTGGTGTAATAGGGCGACATCTGCACGATGAGCGCGTCCAGTGGACGGACACCGAATTCGTTCCACAGGTAGTCGCTGAACGGGCTGCCTTCCTCCAGGAATGTGTTGGTCAGGGCCGTGCCTTCGTCGACTTGCGGCGGATCGGTGAAGATCGCCAGCCGTCCGCCGCGCTGAATGTACGCGTCCAGCACGCGGACCTCTTCTTCGGTGAACTGCCCGCGCGCCCCAACGATCATGACGGCGCTGGCATCCTCGGGGATGCCTGTTTCCAGCACCGACAACAGACTGAGTTGCTCGGCTGCGATCCCGGCGTTGATGAGGCTGACTGCCAGGCGCGAGATGCTGGCGTCGTCCGTGCGCCGGATGTCCAGCTCGCCGTGGCCGGTGGTGAAGTAAATCTTGAACCGGCCCGCAACCACCAGCGTACGCAGCGCAGTGGTGATCTCACGTTCGCTGGCCGGGCCGACGTAACGCGGCATGGCGTTGGGCAGAGGCTGCCCGTCGGCATCGATCAGCACCAGATAGATACTGCCGTCCTGGCCCGCCTGGTACCCGTAGGATCGAGCGACTTCTGGCCGCTCGTCGGGATCGATGTATTCAACCTCAATCGTGCTGCCGCCGTGCGCGTCATATTGGCGCAAAAGCAGGTCGGCTGCTTCCTGCTCGCGCAGCTTGCGCGCGCTGAAGAAGCCGACGAGCCGCACCCGAAAGCCGCGCGCTTCCAACTGCTCGATGGTTTCCAGCGTGGGGCGGTTCAGGCTGTAACGCTGCACGCCGGTCAGATCGGCTGTCAGGTTGGCGCGGTCGGCCAGCAGGTAGGCGGCGGCTACCAGCCCGGCGAACAGAATCGTCACGACCACGCTCGCCGTGCCATAGCGTGTCTGCCTTCCGGTAAGCCACGCGCGGAAGTCGTCCGGCGCCAACCACATCCACAGCGTGATCCCGGCTGCTCCCACCAGGATGCACGCGAATACCGCCAGGGTCGCCGTGCCCAGCACCAGGTAGAGCAAGGCGCCCAGCACCAGCACCGCCCCGCCGAGAATCCCGGCGGCGTTGGCGACGGCTGCGCGCCTGAGGGGCAGGTCGTCACGCATCAGCGCCACCTCCGCGATTCCAGCACGCGGGTCGTGATGAAGAGCATGACCACAATCAGGCCGATGAAAAAGACGACGTCCTCGAAGCGGATCACGCCGATCAGAAAAGATGTGGAGTAATGGGATTGCAGGCTGAGCGCCCGGATGAACTGGGCAGCCACGCGGTGAGGCACGACCTGCCCGGCAAAATCGCCCAGCCACAGCACAAACAAGGCTGCGATCGCCAAAAACCCCGCGACGACCTGGTTCTCGGTTATGGCCGAGAACACCAAGCTCAGCGCCAGGGCCGCCCCGCCGAACAACCAGATGCCGATATAGCTGCTGATGACCGGGCCGAGGTCCAGTTCGGGCGTGGCCTGATACGGCGTCGGACCTGTCACGGCGACAAGGATGATCTGATACACCAGCGTGAGGGCAAGCAGGATGGTGTAGTACGCCCAGGCGCCGATGAACTTGCCCAGCACGATGTCGCTGTCGCGCACGGGCATGGTGAGCATCAACTCCAGCGTGCCTTCGCGTGTTTCTTCCGCAAACAGTCGCATGGTCAGCAGGGGGGCAAAAAAGACGGTGAAGAAGCCGAACACGCCGAGCACGTAGGTGCCGTCCGGCGGCGCCTGTCCCACCCGCCGCGCGAGGTCAGCGTTGAACAAGAAGCCGGTCAACACCAGGATCGCGAAGGCGACCAGGTAAGCGATCGGAGAGGTGAAGTACTGGGCCAGCTCGCGCCGGGCAATCGTTCCGATGGTGCTCATACCTACCTCGGGCGCACAGCGGGATCGTCGAGCCGGGTGGTGATTTCCAGGAAGATCTCTTCGAGGGTCAGCGCCCAGGGTCGCAGTTCGAGTAGCTCGGCACCGTGGCCGACGATGGCTGCGGCCAGGGCAGGGCGGGCGTCGGTGCCGGGGCGGGCGTAGACCAGGTACCCGTCCCCGTGGGTCTCGACACGCTGCACCCCGTCGGCGGCGCGCAGCAGGCGGGTAATATCGTCCGGCGTGCCGCGCGAGCGAACGCGCACGAACACCCGCCCCCCACTGTGAAGCTGCGCCTGAAGTTCGGCGGGGGTTCCCGAAGCGATGACGCGCCCGCGATCGATAATCAAAATGCGGTTGCATACCTGCTCGGCTTCCGACAGGATATGCGTGCTGAGCAGCACCGTTCTGCTGCGGCCCAGGTCCTGGATCAACGCGCGGACATCTTGCACTTGGTGTGGGTCCAGGCCGATGGTCGGTTCGTCCAGAATCAGCACGTCGGGATCGTGAACGAGCGCCTGCGCCAACCCGACGCGCTGGCGCATGCCTTTTGAGAGGTGACGGATCAGGGTGCGACGCCGCTCGGCCATGCCGACCCATTCGAGCACTTCGTCGACACGCTGGCGCCGCCGAGGAACGCGGTGAAGCTGGGCGATGTAGTCGACATAACCTCGCACGGTCATATCGCGGTAGAGCGGGACGTTTTCCGGCAAATAGCCCACATGGCGGCGCATCTCCAGCGACTCGGTGAACACGTCGAAGCCGGCCACGCGCGCGCTGCCCGAGGTCGGCGGGGTGAAG
>DYEN01000304.1 GCA_020725705.1 Anaerolinea sp. | reverse complement strand
GCGCGCACTTCCAGGTCATCCACATCGCCAGCGCGCGCACCTCGTCCAGATCGACGTTCGGCGCGTAACGGATGCCGCCCTTCGACGGGCCGAGCACCGTGTTGTGATGCACGCGGTAGCCGCTGAAAATCTGGATGTCACCGTTGTCCATGCGGACGGGGAAATTGACCGAAAGCTCGCGTTTGGGGTAACGCAGGAAAGCCTTGATCCCGGCGGGCAAATCTAAGTAGGCAACAGCACGATCATATTGTTGCAATGCGACCTTATAGGGGTTGATGTGCTCGGTTGCTTGTGCCTGAACAGCCATAACCTTTGGAGTCTCCTTACTCGGAATGGACTTGATAGAAAAATGTTGAAAAAACTTAGCGTAATCAACCCTTCGGATCTGAGTTACCCAGAGTATACACCACTGAAAGCCCAGTTGGACAGTGATGAAAGCGCCCCAAAGAGCGCGAGAAAATGCACCTCACGCCCCGCGGCACGCTTATCCCTCTGTCCCCGGCTGGACCCTGAACTCGAGCGTGGCCTGCGTCTCGCCGTCGACCAGCACGTCGACCTGCCACGTGCCGGCGGCCCAGCCGGCGATGCCGTGCGCTTCCCAGTCCAGGCCCAGCAGCACGGTGCTCACCGTGGCGCCGGCCTCGAGCGTGTCCGTCGCATATTGCGAGCCATCCGGCCCCCGGAACACCGCCTGGACGGGCAGCCGGCGGCCATGCGAGTTCAGCCGGACGACCACATTCAGATCATCGTCGGGTCGAAAGGTGGCCGTCGGTGTCAGGTCGGCGGGCCGGGTGGCGTCCCCGGCAGCGGTATAGGCTTCGCGGATCGTTCCCGAACCGCACGCCGCCAGCGCCAGCATGACTACCCCCAGCCCAAGCCATACCCTGATTCGCTTCATCCCATTTCTCCCAGCGGGTTGATCCGGTGTGCCTCTTCCGTGCCTGTGCCATCCTTTATACACACGCGCCGCCCGATTTCCGCGTGCTCCGGCGTCTCAGGGCAGGTTGACCGGCGTCGGCGTCCCGGCGAACGGCGTCGGCGTGATGTACGGCGCGATGGCCGTCGCGGTCTGGATCACGGACTGCGTCTGCGTGGCGTAGATCGCGGCGCTGGTGGCGGGCATATCTGCCCGCTCGT
>DYEN01000303.1 GCA_020725705.1 Anaerolinea sp. | reverse complement strand
TTCTGGGGCTGTTCATCCGATCGATCGCGGCGTTCGGGCTGCTGGTGGCGCTGAGCCTCGCCTACCGGGCCGTGCTAAAACGCGCAGCCGCCTCGCGCGCGCCCGACCCTGCACCGGATCCGCGCCCAACGTCTGGCCGGTTTGCCGCCGCACTCGTCCTGAGCCTGATCACACTGCTGGGTCCGCTGGCGGCGATCCAGGCGGTCTATCCGGCCATCCTGCACGATTCCTGGCGCGACTGGGCGCTGTACTGGTTGTATCTGACTGCCGGAGTTGTATTGCCGGGCACGCTGCTGTTACTTTCCACCGTGCCCTGGAAAGCGGACTGGCTTACCTGGGCAGGGCTGGGCTGGGCAGTCGGGCACGGTCTGGAGCTGGTGGCGCTGTTGGCCGCGAAAACGGCGGGGCAGCCGGACCTGTTCGCGCTGTGGATTCCGCTGGCGCTGGCGGTCGCCGTGTGGCGCAGGGACCGCTGGGTGCAGAGCGTGGAGCCGCTGGCGCGACGGCGGCAGACGGGCGTCACCCTGGCCGCGCTTGTCCTGATCGGGGCGATCTGTTTCGTCAGCCTGAACCTGGCCGAACTCAGCCCGCGCCCGCCGTATGTCTCGGATGTCTGGTTCCATATCAACAACGCGCACGAGTTTCGCGACCACGCCACCGCCCAGGATCCGCGCCTGGCCGGCGAGCCGTTCAACTACCACATGTTCAGCTACGCGCCGACGGCGGCAGCCAGCCTGCTCACCGGCGCGCCGGTGGCAAACCTGCTGGCGCGCTACGTGGGCCTGAGCAGCGTGTGGCTCCTGACACTGTTGCTGTTCAACGCCGGGCGCGCCGTCGCGAAGGGGCACCCTCTGAGCGGCTTCTTCGCCGCCGTGCTGATCATCCTGCCCCTGGACGTGCCGGCCCTGCTGTCATCCGGCTTCGCTTTCGGCACGTTTCTCATGTTCTATGGCGCCTATATCAGCACCACCACCCTGGGCGGCTATATCTTCCTGGCCGCGCTCTTGCTGCCGCTGGCGCACACCTTCCGCCAGCCGACAGCCGCCGGGTTGGGCGTGATTGCGCTGCTGGCGTTCGCCGGCGCGGGCGCCAAAAGCATGTTCGGACCGGTCGTGCTGAGCGGGACGATCGGGCTGCTCGGCTGGCAGGCGCTGATCCGGCGTCGATGGGATCGGCGCTGGTGGGGTTTGCTGGCGGCGGTGCTGGTTCCGGTGGGTGCCGTTACCGCGCAGCTTGTCTTCGGCGCGAACAGCTACTCCGAGAGCATCCGCTGGGGCTATGCCCATTTCAGCCGTCTGATGCCCTACTACCTCATTCTGTCGGCACACGGCTGGCCGGAGTTTCTGGCCGCGACGCTGTGGCCCCTGGGGTTTGCTCTGCTGTTCGTGACGGGGGCTGCGCTCGCGGTCCGCAGAACGCGGCCAGACGAACCGCTTGCGACGCTGCTGGTGTTTGGCGGGCTGGCGTTCGCCGCCTCGCTCGTGGCGGCGCTGGCGATTTACCTTAACGGTGCCTCCCAGTTATTCTTTCTCTACTACGGCCTGGCAGCAGTATCGCCCGCCGCGGGGTACGGGCTGGCGCGGGCAACCCTGGCGCTGATCCGCCGCCCGAACGCGACCCCAATCGCGGCAGCAGTGTTCCTGCTGGCGCTCAACTTCGGGCACTTCGAATCCACCAGCCCGGATCGCTCGTTCGGCGAGTGGATCAATTACAACCAGGCGGGGTTTGTGTGGCGCGCCCTCCGGTGGGCATCGGACGCCTTCAGAACCGACGCGCAACTTCCGCGCGAGCCGTATCTGCAAGCCGCCTCAGGACCGCTCGGCCCGTACGCCAGGCAGCTTGTCCTGACCGACGAGATCGCCGACGGTCTGCGCTGGGCGCGTGAGCATCTGCCCAAAGACGCCGTGTTCGCCGTCAACGTCGCCGAAGCGGCGGCCTATTCGGGATACAGCGAGCGGCGGGCTTTTCTGGAGACTACCCTGTTCAGCTCCCGGCGCCACGCCGCCGCCTCGCTGGACGCCCCACTCGAAGTCTTCGCTTGGCGCCACGAGATCATCGAGGAGTGGCAGGCGGGGGATGCCAATATCCTCGAGCGCATGCGGGCGGCAGGCATCACGCATGTGTTTGTCGATTATGTCAACGGCGAACCGGTCGCCGCGCTGCCCGCCGACCGGCGCATCTTCCACAACCGTGACTTCGAGATCTACACCACCGCTCCGCGTGTAGGTCAAGAGGATACAGCGCAGTGAGGCAGGTGCCGATCAGACGGCGATAAGCTCATAAACTGCGCCGGCATCGGTCGAAAACTCAATGACTCCGTACGCGTCGCGCCGGGTGCTGGCCTCGGCGCCACCGTGCAGAACGCGCAGCGGCACATCGCAGCGCACGCGGCACGGCCCGCCCAGCCGCGCCTCGACACGCGCCCGCACCGGCCGTCCGTCTTCCCACGCCATGGCCACGCTGAACCCACCGCGCGCCCGGCAGCGCAGGCAGTCGGTGAAGCTCGCCCGTGCGGCTTTGCAACAGCATCTCCGCGACGGCAGCGGGGTAGCCGAGATTACCGTCGATCTGGAAGGGGGAATGTGCGCTGAACAGGTTGGTGTACACTCCGCCCGGCTCGGCAATCGTGACCTGGTGCGAGCAAACACGGCGAAACATGTGCCGCACCGGCACGTACGCGCGCTCACCCTCGCGCAACCGTGCCCACAGCGCGATCTTCCACGCCAGCGACCAGCACGACCCGAGATCGCCGCGCAGCACCGGCGAGCGGCGCGCCGCCGCAGCCAGCGCGGGTGTGGCGTCCGGCGTGATCTGCCGCCCCGGATACAGCCCTCACAGATGCGAGACGTGCCGGTGCCGCGTCTCGACCTCGTCCCAGTCGTGCGCCCATTCCTGCAGTTGGCCACACTCGCCCAGGACTAGGCGCCTGCTGGCGCGGCGTTACTCGCCGGATAGGCGCGGCAGGGCAGCGGGAAGGCACTGTGACAGCCCGGCCGCCGCCGTGAGCGCGCCGGGACTGTGCACCGCGACCCCAAAACCACTAAACTCTGAGTACCATACCCGCCTAGTTTTTGTGAGAGTGAGGCATGTCCAAGAAACAAGAAACGCCCAAGAAGCAAGACAACAAGAAAGATAATCCGAAGAGTCCGAAGAAAAAGGATAAGAAGAAAAAGTAGCCCGCCACGCGCCGGTCCGCCTGAATCAGCATAGCAGACCGGCGCGACGGTTTACTCAGGCAAACGCCTCATAGGCCGCCAGCCCGATCTGCCCGAAAGCGGTATCGATCTCCAACGCACGTGCCCATTCCAGCGCGCGGTTGCCCCGGCAGGCATCGTGATCCCAGGTCGCCAACACGCTGACGGCGATATGCGAGTGCTCCCCGGCGTAGATAATCCCGCAGTCGTTGCGCACCCCGCTGAGCGTCCCGGTCTTGTGAGCCACCGGCGTGCCGGGCGGCAGAAAGCGCGGCAGCCGATCGTTCAACTGCTGCCTGAGCAGAACCGCCAACATCTCGTCGCACGCCTCGCGATCCAGCATTTCGGCCTTAAAGATCATTTCCAGCAGGCGTGTCAGCTCGCGCGGCGTGCCGACGTTGTTATCGGCGCCCAGGCTGTAGGCGAACCCGTCGCGCCGGACACCGTGTTCGGCTTCCCAGCGGTCAAGTGCAAAGGGATCCTGGTCTGGATCGGGTGTCGGCAGCATATCGGCGAAGATCGCGCTGAGCGTGCAGGCCACATGCGTGTTCGTCAGGCCCAGGCTGTGCAGCCGATCGTCGATGGCACGCAGGCCCAGGCGCTCGATCAGAATGTCCGTCGCCGTGTTGTCGCTGATGATGATCATCAGCGTCAGCAAGTCGCGGACCGTCGGCGCCAGCCCATCGTCAAGCTGCGTCAGGATACCGCTGCCAAGCGTCTTGTGCCGGCGTTCCAACGGCCAGCGATCATCTAGCGCGAAGCGGCCCTGGCGCAGCTGGTGATAGGCTTCCACCAGCACGGGGATTTTCACCACACTCGCCAGCGGAACCGGCGTGTCCGCCGCGATATGCAGCGCCTCGCCGCTTTCCAGATGCAGGATGCTGATCCCAAGCTGCGCCGGGCACCGCACGATGACATCCTCGATGCGGGCTTGAAGCGTACTCATCATCTCATCCCCTTTCAGGCGCGGCCCACTCGTCGGGCGTGTACGGCCAGCCAAGCCGCGCGCAGATCTGGCGCCAGCGCGGTGCCATCTCCGGCGCGAATAGAAACGGAACGTAGCCCAGCGCCAGATAGGTTTTCAGCGCCGCCAGCCGATGATCTTCGGTGTAGAGGTGAATGTCGCGATAGCCGCCGGCGATCAGCCGTGCCGTGACCGCGGCGCTGACCGCCTGCCCCAGCCCGCGCCCGCGGTGATCCGGATCGGCGGCCACCCACCCCAGCTCGCCACCGAAGGGGTGCAGCTCCGAGTGATCGTGCAGCGCCATCGCCGTCGCCACAATCGCGCCGCTGGCCGCGTGCATCGCCATGAACCAGCCGTCCGGCAGGATGCGCGCCATCCAGGGTTGCAGCCGCGCGTCATCCCACGCGCCGAAGCCGGCCCGCGCCATCACCTGATAGAAACCCGGCTGGTCGCCCGATCGGTACGGTCGCAGCGCGTAACCGTCCGGAACGCGAACCTCTGGCGGCGTGGCCAGCCGGTGACGCGGCCAGACCATCTGAAGCTGTGCGGGCGAGTTCGGTGCGCTCATGCGGCTCCGTCCTGATGGTGGCTAGGGTAACCGGTCCGGAATCGTCTCCAGCGGGGCGAGGCTGACAAAGAACAGCGCGCCATCATGGGGCGCCAGGTTAACCGCGATGCGATCCACCGGCTCCGGCCAGCGCTGCTGCGCCACCCATTCCACGATGTAGCGGGGGCCGGGCAGCCCCAGCCGGTCAAGCGTGTAGACGCGCCCGGCGGGCGTGTCGCCCGTGTTGAACACAAAGATCGCCACCGGATCGGGCGCGCCGTCCAGCGGCACGCGCACCTGCACGCGGACCGGGTCCTCGTCCATCTCGTTCTCCGCCGGACGGCCCAGCAGCGGGAAGCGGCATAGCGCGCGGCGCGGCTGGACCAGCAGCCGCCACAGCCGCAACCGTTCCGGCGACAGCTCGTGCAGCGCGTCACTTGTCATCGTCACGCCGCCGATCATCCCGGCGTAGATCGCCAGCGAGCGCTGCTCGGCCTCGCTAAGGTGATGGTAGCGTTCGCGCAGCAGGATGCAGTCGGGATCCGCCTGCCACAGAATGTGATTGGCGAAATTGCGGACCGCCTGATCGCGCAGCAGGGACCGGGCCGAGCGCTCGCCGGACCACTCAACCCCGACATCGCGCCCGATCCGGATCGCGTCCACCAGCCCGACCGACGCCCACAGCGGGCAGCCGCACCCCAGCCAGAGCGCGTCGCCGATCTCCTCGCGGATCATCTCGGCCACCCGGCGCCAGATCTCGATGCGCGTCAGGCCGGGGGTGTGATAGACCGCGCGCTCCGGCCCGTAGACGGTCGGGAAGTGCATAAAGTCCGTCTTGAAGTACTCGCAGCCCCACTCGTGCCGCCAGGTGCGGAAGACATGCCGCAGATAGTCGAACGCCTCAGGGTGCGTCGTGTCGAGGATGTAATACTCCTCGCTGCGCTTGTGCCAGCGGAACTCGCCGTAGAACGTCATCAGCGCCAGCGGGCCGCCCGTCTCGCGATCGCGCACCACCCAATCGGGATGCTCCTGGAACACCCGGCTGCGGTTGCCCACCATGAACGGCGCGATCCACAGCCCCGGCGTCAATCCTGCCGCGCGGATCTCGTCCAGCACCGCTTTCATCCCGCGCGGGAACTGCGGCTTGACCGCCAGCCAGTCGCCCATCTCCGGCGTGAAGCCATCGTCGATTTGAAAGACCCGCAACGGCAGGCCCTCGCGCGCCATCACGTTCGCCGCGCCGCGCAGGTGTTCCAGGATGTTCTCCTCGGTGATCGACGCGTAGAGGTTGTACCACGAGCACCAGCCGGTGATCGTCGCTTGCGGCACGCGCGGGGCCACCGGCGCAGACGCTGCCACGATCTCGGCCCAGGCTCGCAGCGCGTCTTCAACATCCTCGTGCTCGAAGATCACCAGCCGCTCGGATTCGGCTCGCCCGCCCGGCGGGATCGTCTTGCGGTCCCAGAGCGTCGTCACGCACAGCGAGGGTGCCGTCTCGGTCGCGCCGAGCTGGAAGGTGTGCTGGAAGCGGTCGTGGCGGTCGAAGCCGAGCACCACGCTGCCCGTACCCCTGCGCGGCAGAAGCTGGGTCAGCCCGTACCCCGGCCCTGCCGCGCCGTGCCCCACCGCCACGTACTCCGCCCCATCCCAACTGTAGTAGCCGCTGCGCAAGTAGGCCCGCGCGCCCTCGACCGCCCGGATGCAGATGCCGAACGCGTCGAGCACGAAACCGGGAGCCTGCCCTTCCAGCCAGTAGCGCAGCGCCAGGCGGCCCGCAGCCTCCTGCTCGATCGCGACGCTGAATGCCGCCCGGCCCAGCGCGGGCAGCGGCATCCGCAGCACGATCCGCGACGGCTGGGCAGGCTCGCCCTGCACGTCGGTCACGGCGATCTCGACGTCATCGTACAGCGTCCCGTTGATCACCGGGCGCAGCCCATGCAGGCTGATCGAGGCCGAGTCGAAGTGCACCTCGCGGGCAGGGGACAGGCGCGCCCTCACAGCGCCACCTCGGCGCGCAGTTGGTTGGAGCGCGCCGCCGCCAGCACCAGATCGAGCGTTTTGGCGCCTTCGCGCAGGGGCGTGCGCGTTTCCCCGCCGGTCCGGATCGTGTCGAGCAGATCCTGCATCTGCGCCAGGCGGAAATCTCTGTCCGAGTCGATCGCCAGCGGCTCGCGGTCCGGCTCGGCGGTAAAGGTGAAGACTGCCCGGTTAGCGTTGGCGAACTCGGCGGTCAGGTTGCGCGTCACCACGCGGTAATCGTTGATCCACTTGCCCGGAATCGCGCCGTTCGTGGCGTAGACCACGCCCAGCGCCCCATTGCGAAAGCTGACCACCGTGGCGCTGGTGTCTTCGGCGGTGTAGCCCGGCACGTCGGTGTGAAACAGATTCTCCTGGCGGCTGTACACGGCGGCGGCTTCGCCGAACAGAAAGCGCAGTAGATCGAACAGGTGGATCGCCTGCTCGACAAGCTGCCCGCCCGACTTCTCGCGCATACGCCACCAGTCGGCGTGCAGCGCGTTACAGAAGTAGCGCGCGCTGATCAGCCCCGGCCGCCCGGCTTCGCCTGAGTCGATCAGCGCCTTAAGCTGCTCGACGGCGGCGCCAAACCGATACATAAACCCGACCTGTGTCTTGATCCCCGCCTGCTCGGCAGCCTCGACCATGCGCCAGCCCTGCTCGGATGTCAGCGCGATCGGCTTTTCGACCAGCAGGTGCACCCCGCGCGCTGCCGCCTGCTCAACCTCGTCGGTGTGCCCATACGGCGGGACAACCACCACCAGCAGGTCCAGCCGCGCCTGGTCGAGCATCCGCACATGGTCGGTGAAAACAGCCGCGCGTCCGCCGGTATACTGCCCGGCATAGGCCTGCGCTTTTGCCTCGGTGCGGTCGCAGAAGGCCACCAGCTCGGCCTGCTCGGGCAGTGCGGCCAGAATCTGGGCGTGCCGGTGTGCGAAACTGCCGCACCCCAGGATCCCCACACGTAAAGGTGTCATGCTGTTCTCTCGCTTGTGTCAGTCAGAAAACGCCAGAACCGCCTGCAAAACCTGATCGGGAGATTGATCCAGGGTGGCATACATCTCCGCCGCCTGCTCAAACGGCGTGATGTGCGTGATCAGCGGATGCAGGTCCAGCAAGCCATCCGCCTGAAGCTGGATCGCGGTCTGCCACAGGCGCAGCTTATTCCAGCGATATTGTAGCTCCGGGTCGGTCCCGCTGATCTGTGAGCAGACCACGTTGATCCGGTTGTGGTGGAACTCTTCGCCCAGAAACAGATGCTGGGCGTCGCCCTGGAAGAAGCCCATCGCCACCACCCGCGCCGAATAGGCCGCCGCCCGGATCGCCTCGTTGAGCGCCGCCGTCGACCCGGTCACCTCGAAGCAGACATCCGCGCCGCGCCCGCCGGTCAGCTCTTTGATCGTCTCCGCCACGCTGCCCCCGGCGGCATCGAGCGTGACCTGCGCTCCGGATTTCTCGGCCATCGCCAGCCGCGCCGGGATGCGGTCTACCGCGATCACCCGCGCGCCGGACCGCCGCGCCGCCTGCACGACGATCTGCCCCAGCACGCCCAGCCCAAAGACGGCGACCGTCTCGCCGATGCGCACCCGGCCATCGTGCACGCCGTTCAGCCCGACCGCCCCGATATGCGAGAAAATGCCCAGGATCGGGTCGAGACCGGGCGGCATCAGGCGCGGGCGCACATAGTCGCCGGTGGCGACGTAATGCGTGCGGTGCCCCCATGTGCCGAACACCAGCGTGCCCGGCGAAATGCCCTCAACCCCGGCCCCAACCTCGATCACCTCGCCGACCTCTTCATAGCCCCAGGTGCGAACCGGATAGGTCAGCGACGCCTCGGCGCCAGGGCGGAACAGACGCAGGTCGGGATCCCAGCGCTTGTGCAGATAGGGCGACGTGCCCCGGTATTGCGCCAGCTCCGTCCCTGCGCTGATGCCGGAGTACAGCGTCCTGATCCGCACCTCATCCGGCGCCAGGGGTGCATCGTCATAACTTTCGTAGCCGACCTGACGCGGAGCGGTCAGAACCAACGCTCTGCCCATACGATCGCTCTCCCATGTGAAGAATGTCTCAAAGTTCCCGGGGCGCGATTGTAGCACGAAGCCGAGGCGCCAGGGTACCGGACGCGCGCAGGACAGGGCGGCCGGTCAGCCGGGCGGTTCGCGGCAATCTGCCGCTTGACTTGCGCGGGATTGTGTGGTGAAATCGTATAACGTTATTGTTTTCACTTCAAAAGATAGGTATCTATCCCATATACAACGACGGGGGAGACTATGGCCGAGGAAAATCACCGTTCAAATGCGCGCCCGGCAACGATGAAAGATGTCGCGCGCCTGGCTGGTGTTTCCCAGCCCACCGTTTCGCGGGTGCTCAACAACACTGCCACGACGATCCCCGTCAGCGAAGACACGCGCCGCCGGGTGCTGGCCGCCGTCAAGCAGCTTGGCTACCGGCCAAACATGACCGCCCGCAGCCTACGCACCCAACGCACGCAAATGATCGCGCTGTTGATCGCGGACATCTCCAACGGCTTCTATCACCCCATTGCGCGGGCGATCCAGGACGTGGCGCGGCTGCACGACTACGACGTGTTGATCGCCAACAGCGATCACCTCTACGAGAGCGAAAAGCATTTCTGCGAAGCCGTCATCCGGCGCCCGGTGGATGGGATCATCGCCGTGCCGATCCATCTCAGCGAGGACGAGATCGACCGGCTTATCACGCTGACCCGCACGCCCTTTGTGGCCCTCGGCCAGCACATCCAGCACCCGGACGTCGATATTGCCTATGTTGATGACTACACGGCTACCCGCGCGGCGATCACCTGGCTGATCACCGAGCGCGGCTATGAGACGGTCGGGTTCCTGGGTGTGCCGGACGAATACCCGCCCGGCCCGCGTCGCTGGCAGGGCTACTGCGACGCGCTGCAAGCCCTGGGGCTGGCGGTTGACCCGCGCTTTGTGTATCAGGGCGATTTCTCGCTTGAGGCCGGGCGGCAGACCGCGCAAAAGCTGATGCGCCAGAAAGTCTGGCCGCGTGCGGTTTTCGCCATCAACGATCTGATGGCCATCGGCATGATTCTGGAACTGCGCGCCGCCGGACACGCCATCCCCGATGAGATCGCGATCATGGGCTTCGACAACATCCCCGAAGCGACCATCATCACTCCCACCCTGACCACCATCGCGCAGGACCCGCTGGACATCGGTCAGAAGCTGGCGTCTGCGCTGTTCGACCGCATCGAGGGGCGCGTCTCCGGCCCGCGCCGCGTGCTGGAAAGCCCCTGGGCGCTGATCCCGCGCGAGTCCGCCTGACGGCTCGCTATTCGACCCGCGCGCTGCTGAAGTACACCCTGGCCTGGCTGACGTCCGTCGCCGGGCCGGTGATTTCCAGCGTCCCGGTCAGGCGGATGTCTTCCGACGAGCTGCCGACCATCACCTCGACCGTGCCCGGCTCCACGATCAGCCGCATGGCGCGGTCGAGGAAGGCAAGCTGGTTAACCGCCAGCGTGAAGACGACGGTCCGCGTCTCGCCGGGGGCCAGCGTCACGCGCCGGAAGCCTTTGAGTTCTTTCACCGGGCGCGTCACCGACGAGGCCACGTCGCGCACGTAAAGCTGAACCACTTCGTCGCCCGCGCGCTCGCCGGTGTTGGTCACATCGACCCGGATCTCAACCTCGTCGCCGGCGGCAGCGTGCCCGGTCGAAAGGCGCAGGTTGTCGTAGGCGAAGCGCGTGTAGCTCAGCCCATAGCCGAACTCAAACAGCGGCCTGGACGACAGCTCGACATAATCCCCCTTCCAATGCGAGCGCCCGCCAGACAGCTTGTGGCCGTAGAAGACCGGGATCTGCCCAGGGTGGCGCGGGACGCTGATCGGCAGCTTGCCGCCGGGGTTGTAGTCTCCAAACAGCACATCCGCGATCGCGTTGGCCCCTTCCTCGCCCGGCAGCCAGGCGTGCAGCACCGCGTCCACGTGCTCGGCGATCCAAGGGATCGACTGCGGGCGTCCGCTGACCAGCACCACGACAACGGGCGTGCCGGTGGCGTGCACGGCCTCGACCAACTGCTGCTGCGCGCCCGGCAACCCCAGCTCCGCCCGGTCGCGCGCCTCGCCACAGGTGCAGTCGTCCGTCAGGCCGGACTTCTCGCCGACCACCAGGATCGCGACATCCGACTGCCGCGCTATCTCGACCGCTTCGGCAAAGCCCTCCTTCGAGGTGTCCCGGACGGTCTGCACACCGGGCGCATAGCGGACCGTCACGCGGTCGCCGACCTTGGCGCGGATCCCCTCCAGCACGCTGATGATCGGCACGAAATCTTCTACCAGCTCAATGCGGTCCGGCACGGCACCGCCCAGGGGGTTCTCAAGCTGGTTTTCGAGGATCGTCTCGATATGCGCCGGATAGGCGTAGTCGCCCACCAGGTTCCGCGTCACATCCGCGTTCGGACCAATCACTGCAATCGAGCCGATCGATTTGCTCAGCGGCAGCAAGCCCGCGTCGTTCTTGAGCAGCACGATCGACTCACGCGCGATCTGGCGGGCCAGCTCGCGCTGTGCGGGCGTGTCGAAAACCAGCGGCGCGCGCTCGACCGCAACATACGGGTTCTCGAACAACCCCAGCTCGAACTTGACCCGCAGCACGCGGCTAACGGCCTGATCCAGCAGCGCCTCGTCCACCTGGCCGCTCTTGATTGCCTCGAGCAGCGGGGCACCATAGCAGTCGGTGCTGGGCAGTTCGACGTCGATCCCCGCCTCAAGCGCCGCCTGTGCCGCTCCCTGCTTGCCATCAGCCACATGGTGATAGACGGCAAGCTGGTCGATCGCCATATAGTCGGAGACGATCAGGCCCTCGAACCCAAGCCGATCGCGCAGCAGGCCGTTGAGCAGGTCCCCGTTGGCGCCGCACGGGATGCCGTCCAGCTCGTGATACCCGTTCATGATCGAGGCCAGGTTGGCCGTCTTGATCGCCGCCTCAAAGGGGAAGACATACACTTCAAGAAGCTCGCGCGGGCCGAGATGCGCAGGCGCCCAGTTCATCCCCCCCTCGCCCATGCCGTAGCCGACGAAGTGCTTGCCGGTGGCGAGAATGCCCTCGTGCCAGTGAGCGCCTTGCAGCCCACGGACAAATGCGGCTCCCATCGTGGCCACCAGATAGGGGTCCTCGCCGAAGGTTTCCTCGACCCGGCCCCAGCGCGGATCGCGCGTCACATCCAGGACGGGTGCAAGAGCCTGGTGCGCGCCCACCGCGCGCATCTGCGTGCGGATCACGGTCGTCATCTGTTCCACCAGCGCGGGCTGCCAGGTGCTGGCAACCCCGATCGCCTGCGGGAAACACGTCGCGCTGAGCGCCATATACCCGCTGCAGCATTCCTCGTGCACCATAGCCGGGATGCCCAGGCGGGTGTTTTCCACCAGCCAGCGTTGAATGGTGTTCGCCAGCCGGGCGCTTTCGGCGGGGCGTAGGTTGCTCGCGCCACCGATGCGGGTGATCTGCCCGATGCCGGACCCCATCACCGCCCGCGCTTTGGCGTCGGAGAACTCCAGCCCGTCTAGCAGTTCAAAAACCCAGGCGCTGCCTAACTGCGCTACCTTTTCCTCAACCGTCATCAGCGCGAGGAGCGCCTGCACACGCTCTTCGATCGGGCGCTCCGGGTTCATATAGGTGGACTTCTGCTCAGTTGCCTGCGTCATCAGAAAGACCTCGTTTCATCGTGACTGTCAGTGTGCCGCCCGGTGTTACCGATGCGCGCCACACAATATCCAGAGGCCAGCAAGACTCTGCCCCTGCAGAACACACCGATCATTCCTCTGAACCGGTCGATCTACCCGCGAGGCCGGTTGGTGCCCGGCGTCAACGAGTGGGCGGCGCGCACGAGTCGCGGATGATCAGCGCGGTGTCCAGCTCGATCCGCTCGCATGGGCGGTCCGGGTCTTCGATGTAGGTGAAGAGGAGCTGCACGGCGATCCGCCCCATTTCGACCAACGGCTGCCGGACGGTGGTGAGCGCCGGGCGCACGCTGGCCGCCTGCGGGATATCGTCGAAGCCCAGGATCGAGATATCGTCCGGGATCGACAGGCCGCGCACGCGCACGGCGTCCATCGCACCAAACGCGCTCAGATCGTTCGAGGCGAAGATCGCGGTGGGCGGGTCGGGCCGATCCAGCAGTGCCTGCGTAGCGGCGTAGCTCGGCCCCTGCAGAAAGTCTCCATCCACCACCAGGCTGGGATCATATTCCAAGCCGTGCGCTTCCAACGCCGCCCGGTAACCTTTGTGACGCTCGATCGCGCTGCTGAGGTGTTTTAGCCCGCGAATGAACCCGATCCGCCGGTGGCCGAGTTCGATCAGATAGCGCGTCGCGTCGAAAGCGGCCTGATAGTTCTTGGCGATGACCGTCGGGCTGAAGTCGTCGAAGCCCTGGTGATCGATCACGACATAGGGAAAGCGCTCTTCATGCAGCGTCTCCAGATACGCCTGCGGCTCGGTGGGGACCAGGAGCAGCAGGCCGTCGGTCATGCCATAGGTCAGCGTCCGGACGAAGGTCGACTCTTTGGTCCTTTGCCGGTGCGTGGTGTAGAGCATCAGCTCGTACTGCGCCTCGGCCAGCGCTTCGTCAATACCCCGCACCACCTGGCCGATGTATGCGTTCCCCAGCTCCGGCACGAGCAGCCCAACCATGTGCGAGCGCCCGCCTGCCAGGCTGCGCGCCTGCGGGTTGGCGACGTAGCCCAGCCGCGTGACCGCGCTCCACACCCGCTGGCGCTTATCGGGGCGAACGTGCTCGTAATGGTTCAGCACCCGCGAGACGGTGGAATAGGAAACCCCCGCCTCTTGGGCGATATCCTTGATGGTGACGCGATTCAAGCGCTTGAACTTCATAGCCTGTTCCGGCAGCCCGAAATGAACAAGTTGCGTCCCGTCACGCAGCGCGGCAAAATAATGCGATCAGCGGCTGCGAGCGACCTTGAAAGCGTTTGCAATTCACTGTAACAGAATCCGCCCCTGCCGTCAAGTTCGGCTCGCGTCCGGCGCAGGCGGCCAGCTACCGCGCCACGCTAGCTGGCGGGCGACTCCTGCGCGCCGAGCAGCGCCGCCTCAAAGAAGCCGATCACGCGCGTCTCATACTCCGCCGGCAGACGCCGGTATGCCTGGGTATGGCCCACGCCCGGCGCCACCCACACCTCGGCGCGCGGTCCGGCCGCATCCGCGAACAGGCGCGCGTACTCAGCTTCTTGGCTCACCTCGCCCGCCGCGATCAGCAGCAGGCGCGCGTCTTCCGCCGCCGTGATCGAGTCGAGCATCGGCGTTGGCGGCTGCTCCCCGGAAAAGAGCCGCACCGCAAACGAGATGACGCGGATCTGAAGGCTGCTGATAAGCGAGTCGTGCGCGGGCAGATCGGTGAACTCGTCCACGGAGCGATAGGTAGCCCCTTCGCTGACGACCGCTCGCAGCGCGGGTACGTCAGAGAGCGCACCGAGCAGAATCTCGCCGCCCATCGACAGCCCCAGCCCGCCGATCACCTGCACATCGTCGCGCGCCGACAAAAAGCGCACCGCCGCCTCGACATCCCGCGTTCCCTGCCACCCAAAGCGGTTCATCTTGCCCCCGCTCTCCGCATGGCCGCGCAAGTCGATTGCCAGCACGCCGAAGCCGTGCCGCGCCAGCAGCTCGGCATGGGCGCGCACACCCTCGCGCGAGTCACCCGATCCGTGCAGCAGCACGATCGCGGCGCCGTTTTGCGGCGGGGCGAACCAGCCCGCCAACGTCACGCCGTCGCTGGTCGTCAGGTCGACCGTCTGGAACCCGGCCGGGGGCGCGCCTACAGCGTCGCGCTGCGGCACGGTCGCGTAGAAGCCATAGACAACGGGGAAGACGAGATAGAAGATAATCACCACTGCCGCGAACAGGATCACAAACCAGCGCAGCAGGCGGCGTCCGGACACTCTCTGAAACATAGTTGCACCCTTCTCCGGGCAGAGCCGGTTGCTGTGAGAGGCACCGTGCGCTGCCCCTGGTCACCGGCGGAGCAGCGCCAACATTCTATACGCACGCGATGCCCTGCACAGTGCGCGTCGCCTGGCAGCGGCAGACGCTCGTCAGAAAGTCGCCGGTCAGTCATCCAAATTTCCTAGGGCACTTTCCCAATGAGTTGTTAAAATCACGGGACGTCCGAATAACCTGTAATATTCCGCACCACAGATCTGAGAACGCTTATGCGATCGATTTCGGTGGTCGTTCCCGTCTACAACTCGGCAGCCAGCCTGCCCGAACTCGCTGCACGCCTGGCGACGGTGCTACCCGCCGTCAGCGAGCGCTACGAGCTGATCCTCGTGGAAGATGACAGCCGCGATCGCAGTTGGGATGTCATCCGTGAGCTGGCGGAGCAGTACCCGTGGGTGCGTGGCCTCAAGCTGATGCGCAATTCCGGGCAGCACAACGCGCTGCTGTGCGGCATCCGGGAAGCGCGCTATCCGGTGATCGTTACCCTCGACGACGACCTGCAGCACCCGCCTGAGGAAATCCCGACCCTGCTGGCGAAGCTGGACGAAGGGTACGACGTAGTGTACGGTACGCCGCAGCGCGAGCAGCACGGGCTGTGGCGCGACCTTGCCTCGCGCATCACCAAGCTGGCGCTGCAAAGCGCAATGGGCGCCGAAACGGCACGTCAGGTCAGCGCGTTTCGCGCCTTCCGTACCCGGCTACGCAAGGCGTTCGAGGTCTATCGCGGCCCGTTTGTCTCCATCGACGTCCTGCTCACCTGGGGGGCAACCCGCTTCGCTGCCGTGCCCGTCCCGCACTACCCGCGCCAGGTGGGCAAGTCCAACTACACATTCCGCAAACTTGTCATCCACGCCATGAACATGGCGACCGGGTTCAGCGCGGTGCCGCTGCAACTGGCAAGCTGGATCGGCTTTACCTTCACCCTGTTTGGCGCGCTGATCCTGGTGTATGTGCTGGGCCGCTTCGTGATCGAGGGTGGCAGTGTGCCGGGGTTTCCGTTCCTGGCGTCGATCATCGCCATCTTCTCCGGGGTGCAGCTTTTCGTGATCGGCATCTTCGGAGAGTACCTGGCCCGCATGCATTTCCGCCTGATGGACCGGCCCGCGTACACCGTCGCCGAGGATACCGCCGCGCCGGACAACAATGGAGCCTCCCTTGAGTGATCTGCCGCTGTGCCGTTTTCTCCCGTGGGACACGGAGTTTTTCGGGATCCGGATCGGTCGCGTCGAGCCGCACCGGCTCACCCCGGCCAGCGCGGCGGCAGTTCTGGCGTGGTGCCGGACGAACGCCATCGACCTGCTCTACTTCCTGGCCGACTTCGATGATCCGGACACCGTGCGCCTGGCGGAAGAGAACCGGTTTCATCTGGTCGATCTGCGCGTCACGCTTGACCGGAAGCTCGATACGACCGTCTCACCGTCCCCCACACATTCGATCCGCACAGCCCGGCCGGACGATCTGCCCGCGCTACGCGCGATCGCGTCTGCCGCGTTTCGCCAGTCTCGCTTTTTCTTCGACCGGCGGATTTCTGAGGAGCGAGCCGCCGACCTCTACGCCATCTGGGTTGAGAAACGGGTTCGCGAGCCGGACAGCCAGGTATT
>DYEN01000302.1 GCA_020725705.1 Anaerolinea sp. | reverse complement strand
GACGCTCGCGCTCTGGGCGCTGAGCTTCGCGCTGCCCTTCGCCTGCACCCTGAGCAGCGATCCCGCCACGCTGGATGTGGCCACCATCGACCGGCGCAACTTCTTCCGCTACACCTCGAACGCCTGGGGCACGCGGGAAGCCATCGCCGATCTGGAAGCGCGTGGGGACCGGCTGGCGGGGCGCGTGCCGCTGGTCGGTGCCATGCACTACTGCACCCTGCCGGATCTCTACGTCACGCCCGCGTTCGACTGGACGTGTATGGACGCACGCTTCTCGTTCCTGCCGCAGACGCGCCCGCCGGACGACGTGTACGCCTGGCCCGCGCTGATCGACGCCGTGCGCCGCCGGCCCTTCACCTACCTGCTGGCCGACTACCTGCCGCCGGAGCGCGATCCATCCGACGACGCGCTGGCGTGGGAACCGGTCGCCGCCTACCGGCGCCCGCAAGGCGAGCAGTGGGTGACGGTCTGGCGCGTCACGCTGGTTGATCCGGCGGCGCTGGCCCGCCACCTGGATGCACCGGGCGAGTGAGGGCCGATGGACGACCTCTCGCTTGACAGCGCCCCGCCCGATGCTATGCTTGCGGCGACACGATCCGCGCATCCTCAAGGAGTCCGCATGCCGGCCCGCGCTCGCCTCTGGTTGATCACGCTGCTGTTGCTCGGCGGCTTTTTCGTGCGTGCGCACCGGCCCGGCGCGCTGCCCGGCTTCGTGGACGAGCTGAGCCACATCGAGCGCGGCGAGATCATCTACACGTTGGAGCGCAACCCAAGCGAGATCAGCCACGGCAAGCTGCTTTACTACTACTGGCTGGGCCTGTTCGAAACATCACGCGGCGGGGCGCTGGTCACTGCGCGGCTGGCGACGGCGCTTTTCACACTGCTCGGCCTGGCGGGGGTGGCGGCGGCGGCACGGGTGCTGTTCGGGCCGGGGGCGGTGCTGCCCGCCACGGCGTTCTACGCCATCGTGCCCTTCGCGGTGTTCTTTGAGCGCATGGCCCTGGCCGATCCGATGGCGGCGGCGCTGGGCGCGCTGGCTGCGTGGCACAGCGTCCTGCTGGCGCGCGCGCCGGGCCAGCGCCGGGGGCTGATTACCGGTCTGCTCGCCAACGGCGCGATGGGCGCCAAGCTGACCGCCGCCCCGGTGCTGGCGCTGCCCGTCCTGGCCGCCGCGATCTTCGGCGACGTGCCCTGGCCGGACCGCAAGCGCGCCAGCCTGAGCATTTATGCCAAAGCCCTGTGGCGCCGCTATGAGCCGGCCTGGCGCCCGATCGGGCTGATCTTCGCCGCCGGCTGGGCGATCTTCGCCGCGATGTCGCTTGTGGCGCTGGTGCGCGGCGGGCACCCGATCCTGCTCGACACCTATCTGACCGATGCCAGCGCCCAGCCCGAAGACGTGCTGGATAAGCTTGGTGGGCTGGCCGGGCGCGTCGAGTTGCTGCTGACGCCCGGCATGGCGTTCCTGGTGGTGCTGCTGGCCGGGCTGGCGCTCTGGTGGCGCCCGTCTGCCGCGCTCTACACGCTGGCGTGGCTGGCGCTGCTGTGGGGGCCAAGCACGCTGCTTGCCAGCAGCCTGCAAACGCGCTATCTGGTGGCGGGCGTTCCGGCGGTGGCGGTGCTGGTCGGCGGCGGGATCGCGGCGCTCGGCCGGGCGCCCGCGCTCCACCGGCGACCCCGCCTCGCCATCCTGGCGCGTGGCACGGCAGCGATTGCGCTCGGCGTGTGGGCAGTCGCCTTCGCCCTGCCGTTTGACTGGCGCGCCGGCAGCGATCCCGCCGCCCTGACCCTGCCCCGCCGCGACACCTACGATTATTTCTGGGGATCGTTCAACACCTGGGGCACGCGCGAGGCGCTGGCCTATCTGTCCGCGCATGGTGAGCCGGCGCAGGGGCGCGTCCCGGCGGTGGGCGTGCTGCAACTCTGTCCGCTGGCCACGCTCTACGTGACGCCCGCGCTCGACTGGACGTGTCACGATTATTACCGTCTCGGGGCCGAGGTGGCGTTCGACCCGGCGCGCTGGGACTTCGTGCGTCAGCGGCTCGACGCGGTGCCGTGGCTGTATGTCGTCACCGAGTTCTCGGAGGTCGTATCGCCGGACGGCCCGCCGGCGCGCTTTGGAGAGCGGTGGGACCTGGTGTTCAGCTTCGCCAAACCGCACGGCGAGCGGGTGATCACCGTCTGGCGTGTGACGGCGGCAGTCGAAGCCCGCTCCACGCCGGGGTGAGAAGTTGTCGTAACACGCGAAAGTAGAGCATAATGCACGGTGCCGCTGCGGTGACGTCCCCACTGCGGCGCGTGAAGGGATACAGGCAGGAGACGTGAGATGGCCTCTCTACTGCACGAAGCGGTTCAGCATGCTCAGGCCGGCAACCGTGCGGAAGCGCGCCGCCTGCTGTGGCAGGTCGTCCAGAGCGAGCCGAACAACGAGATCGCGTGGCTGTGGCTGGCGTCGGTCGCCGCCGATCTGCCCGAATACGAGCGCGCGCTGACCGAAGTCCTGCGCATTAACCCCACGAACCAGCAGGCGCGCCAGCTTCTGGCCCAGTTCCGCGAACAGTATGGGACGGTCATGTCGGCGGCTCAGCCGGCCCCCACGCCCTACACGCCACAGCCGGCGCCGCAGACTCCGCCGCCGGGTTATTACCCGCCGGTTCAGCCGCAGCCACCCGCCTATGGCTATCCCGCGACGCCTGGCGGCTACGCGCCGGAGCAGCCGGCTCCATCCCAACCCGCGCCGCCTGCGCCCGCCCCTGCCGCGCGCGGATCGCGCTTTCCGGGCTGCCTGTTGCCGATGGGCTGCGGGTGCGGCGGGGGATGCTTGCGCGGCTGCTTGATCACGCTCTTCGTGTTTGTGATCCTGCCCGCCGTCGCCTGCGGCGCGCTGAGCTATGCCCGCTTCAGCCTCGGCCCGCTCGACTGGATCGCCACCTATCTGCCGGGCGATTTGGGGCGCAAGGATGTGTCATTCACCCTGACGGCGGGCGCGGGCCAGCCGGACCAGTACGACGTCTCCGTGACCGTCCCGCGAAGCTGGTTCCCCGCCGTCGAACAGAATCGCTGGTGGCGCGACTTGCGTGACCTGGGCGACGATTTTCTGCCGCTGGAAGAAGCCAGCGCAAGCTGGCGCGATCTGGAAGCCGACCTGACAACCGCCACCACCGACACGGTGATCCGCATCGTGGAGACGAACCCTGAACGGTTGATCACCGGCGGCAGTCCGAGCGTGCTGTCTTACGAAGGGCTGGAGAGCGCCAACACGGCGTGCAGCGCGGTCGAGGGCACCTTGCCCCCCGGCGGCTCGGTGGTGCGGCGCGGGACGCTGTGCGGCGCGCGGGCGGATACCACCCAGCCGGTCGAAGGGAATATCCTTCAGAACTTCGCCCCGCCCACGCAGATCCGCTTCATCACCTTCACCGTCCCGGTTGAGGAAGGCCGCGTCGCGCGCTGGGGGATCGAGCTGCCCGCCGATCTCTACGCCTATTTCGAGGACGACATCGCGCGGATTGTGGAGACCGCCGAGGTCACCCGGCGCTAGTGCGCCCGGCACGCGCCCATATCCGGTCGTCTCGTCCGGACACCATCGCCTCAGGCCCGCGCGGACCCTGGGGCCGTTTCGTCGCGCTCCCCAATTGACAGCGCCCCCTGACCGATGTATAAACCAGCCGGGTTAATTCCAACTGAGCGCAGTTCTACGCGCTCAAGGAGAGCACGAACATGATGCAACGCATCGCCGTGATGACCAGCGGCGGTGACGCGCCCGGCATGAACCCGGCGATTCGCGCCGTGGTGCGCACGGCTGTGAGCAAGGGCGTTGAGGTCTACGGGGTCCGCCAGGCCTTCGCGGGGCTGCTGGCAGGCGATTTCGAGCGGATGACCAGCCGCGACGTCAGCGGCATTATGCAGCGCGGGGGGACGATTCTGCAGACCGCGCGCAACCAGGAATTCACTACACCGCAAGGGCAAAAGCGCGCGCTGCGACGCCTCAACGAGCACGGGATCGAGGGGCTGATTGTGATCGGCGGCGACGGCAGCTTGCGGGGCGCTCAGGCGCTGCACGAGCTGGGTTTCCCGGTGGTCGGCGTGCCGGGCAGCATCGACAACGACATCTGGGGCACCAATATGAGCATCGGCGTCGATACCGCCCTCAACACCATCCTCGACGCCATCGACAAGCTGCGCGACACCGCCAGCAGCCACGAACGCTGCTTTCTGCTGGAAGTGATGGGGCGCAACTGCGGCTACCTGGCGACCATGGGCGGCATTCTCGGCGGGGCCGAGTTCATTGTCATCCCCGAGCGCCCGACCACGCTTGAGGAAATCGGCAGAATCCTCGAAGACGCCTATATGCGCGGTAAAAGCCACGCGATGGGCATCGTCGCCGAGGGCGCCAACCTCAAGACGCAGGAGATCGCCGAGTATCTGGAGAACCACGAAGTCGGCTTTGAGGTCCGCGTGACCGTTCTGGGCCATGTGGTGCGCGGCGGCAAGCCGAGCGCGTTCGACCGCCTGCTGGCGACGCGGATGGGCGTGGCAGCCGTCGAGCATCTGCTGGCGGGGAACACCGGGGTCATGGTCGGGCTGCACGGGCGCGATATTGGCACGGTCACGCTGGTCGAAGCCACCACCAAGCAGCGCTCGACCAGCGAGAACTACATCGAGATGGCCGATATGCTGTCGAAATAGCGCACGCCGAGGGCGCCTGGCCGCCGCACCGAGTCCCACTGAATGGGAGCCAAATTTCGTGATAAATGTCAAGGGCAGGCGCGAAACGCGGCTGGTATAATGGGGCACAGTGCGGGCGCCAGCGCCCTTGTCCGGTGGCCTGCCCGCCGGCCACCTCATTTACCCCGCGCCTAAGCCCCTGCACAAGTTGGGAGATTGTTAACGTGGCGGACCGCCACCTGGGTATTGCAGCAAGAGGGAGGAAGCAATGTTACGTATTGGCGTGCTCACCGGCGGCGGCGATGTTCCGGGACTGAACCCCTGCATCAAGCAGATCGTCTATCGCGCTGTTGACGCCGGGCACGAAGTCTTTGGCATTCGCCGCGGTTGGGGCGGCCTGCTCAACTACAACCCCGAAGCGCCGGAAGAAGAAAAGCTGAAGTGGGTGATCCCGCTTAACAAGCAGGCCGTCCGCACAGTGGACCGCACCGGCGGCACATTCCTGCACACCTCGCGCACCAACCCGTCGAACGTGCTGCCGAAGCAGGTTCCCGAATTTCTCAAAGGGATGGAAGTGCCCACCCACAAGGACAAGCACAACCGCGACGTGGCGGACTACACCAGCCATGTGCTGAACGTCCTGGAACACCTGGGGATCGACGTGCTGATCCCGATCGGCGGCGACGACACCCTCAGCTACGGCGAGCGCCTGCACCGCGAGGGCGTGAAGGTCGTCGCCATCCCTAAGACGATGGACAACGACGTCTACGGGACGGACTACTGCATCGGCTTCTCGACCGCGGTCACGCGCTCGGTGGAGTTTATCCACAACCTGCGCACCAGCGCCGGCTCGCACGAGCGCATCGCCGTGGTCGAGCTGTTCGGGCGCAATTCGGGCGAGACCTCGCTGATCGCCGCGTACCTGGCCGGGGTGGACCGCGCGATCATCTCCGAGGTCCCGTTCGACCCCAAGCGGCTGGCGGAAATGATCATGGAAGACAAGCGCAACAACCCCAGCAATTACGCCATGCTGACCGTCTCCGAGGGCGCGCGCATGATCGAGGGCGAGGTCATTCAGACCGGCGAGGCCGACGCCTACGGCCACAAGAAGCTGGGCGGCATCG